>JABWBJ010000120.1 GCA_013360595.1 Gemmatimonadaceae bacterium
TGTGCGACAACGAGCCCTTCGGCGTGCCGTGCGCCGAGCCCGGCCGCAACTCGCCGGGTCCCGCGGTACCGGGCGGAGGATACCTGGCCGGGAGCCCGCCTGGCGGGATCAGCGAGAACGACCTCGGGCGTACACGCGGGGTCGCCCTGGCGCGAGTCAATGAGGCGCTGGTGCTGGCCAGCGGGGTGGTCCTCGAGGCGGTGGCGCCGCGCGAACTCTGGTCTACGGCCGAACGCGTGACCGGCACGGTCACGCTGTACAACCGGGGGCGGCTCCCCGTGCGCGTCGAGGATTTCGTCGGGGTCGGCGGCATGATGCAGTCGCACACGCCGGTCGTGACGCTCCTTCCCGACAGCGCCCTCGTTCGCCCGTTCAGCGGACGGCCCATCGGCCGGCCGACGGCGCCCTGGTGGCTCGCGCAACCGCGGCGGGGAGCGATGTTCGCCAATCTGCGCAACCGCGCCGATGAGGCGAATGCACTCCCCGATGGCGAGTCCCGGCGGGCGACGGAGACCGTTTCGATGAGCGCCAGCGTCGACGGTGCGGCGATCGCCCTGACCACACCGATCGTCTACCGGTATGCCGATCAGGTCAGGGGCGAGATTCGGCGCCCGATCGCCGGCGTCCCGCCCGTCTCGGTATTCCTCGACCAGGCGTTCGCGTACGCGGCGGCGAGGGCGCCGCTCGAGCGGACGATCCGCGTCCGGTTGCAATCCCCGGACACCGTCCTGCGAACCGTCCGCGTCGAGGCGCGTGTCCCGGCCGGGCTCGTGGCCGACAGCGCCGTCCGGACGGTGACGATTCCGCGGGGCAATGCTGTCGCGATGGTGCAGTTCAGCGTGCGGGGCCAGCTGCCCGCGGGGACACAGGTGATCGAGGTCGTCGCGGTGTCGGACTCGCAGGAGTTCCGCCACGGCTACGCGACGATCGACTACGAGCACATCAGTCCGCGTCGCCTGTACCGGGCATCGCGCCTGGCGATTGAAGCGGTCGACCTCGCATCGACGGGTCCGATGCGCGTCGGCTATATCCAGGGCGTGGGCGACAACATCGCGCCGGTGCTGGAGCAGCTCGGCGTCCAGGTATCGATGCTGGACCCGGCGCAGCTGGCCGGCACGGACCTTCGCCCGTTCAACGCCATCGTGGTCGGGCCGCGGGCGTATGAGGCGCACCCTGCGCTGGTCGCCAACAACGCGCGGCTGCTGGCCTGGGGGCGCGAGGGCGGCACGCTGGTCGTGCAGTATGGCCAGTACGAGATGCAGCAGCCCGGCATCATGCCGTACCCGGTGACCATCAACCGCCCGCATGACCGGGTCACCGTGGAAGACGCGCCGGTCACGATCCTCGATGCGACGGCCGCGATTCTGAACGCGCCCAACCGGATCACCGCGCGCGACTTCGACGGCTGGGTGCAGGATCGCTCGCTGTACATGCCGCGGGCGTTCGACGCGGCGTACACGCCGTTGCTGGCGATGAGCGACCCCGGCGAGGCGCCGATCCGTGGCGCCCTCCTCGTGGCGCCGCTGGGCCGTGGCACCTACGTGTACACGACGCTCGCCTTCTTCCGGCAGCTGCCGAACGGCGTGCCCGGCGCCGCCCGCCTGTTCATGAACCTGCTGGCGGCAGGGCAGGCGAGGCCGAGAAGCTAGCTACCACCACCCCCCGTTTGCCGTGCCGCATCGACGGACAAGGAGGACTACGAGAACCGTTACGCTCAGGAGGGCGCCGATGGTTCGTGGCAACGCGCCTCCCAGAGCGCTGACAAGGCCTACCGCTATGACGGCTGTGGCCAACTCAACTCGCATGGAATAGCACCCAGAGGACGTAGCCGGCGATGGCGCCCGTTACGCATGCGGAAACGGCGGCGCCGCCGGCTGCGATAGCGGCCGCTGCGACTCGCACACGAAGGTCCGGAGACGGACAAGCGAAGAACGCACCCCTCGCGGCGGTCCAGATCGCTTCCCAGGAACTAATCGTGCCGACCACGCATCCGCCGACGACATACTCCCAGATCTCATTGTTCTGCGCAAAGATGCTCTGCTGCGGGGGAGGATCTTCCCCACCCCCGCCCCCAAGGGCGTTGTAGTAGGCGTACTCCGAATCCATTGACGTGGCAGCGGAGTCAAATGCAGACATCTCAAACGATGTCATGCCGCCCATGTAGAAGGAGTGCGAATAGGGATGGCCAACCATCCCATACGCTTCGATCGCATCCGTAATAACGTCGGACCGAAGGCTATCCGTCTCCACGGCGTCCCATTCCGAGGAGTCGCTAGGCGCAGCAGCGAACCGCGTGGTTCCGAAGATGCTGTGAACTCGTGGCTCGCTGGAACACGGAGTGCCGCGAAGTAATTCCCTGACGATGGAGGCGGCTCCGATATCGCTAATCGTTCTACCGGCCGCTGCATTCGCCTTCACTAGCGACGCTCGGAGAACGCTATCAGCCACGGCGCAGCGCCTTTGAGTCGTCCGCGCCGCTCGGGGCCCGAGCAGGCGATTCTTGCTGTCCCGGAACGCTTTCGCTGAGGCGCGCAACTCCCTGCGATACGTATCTATTGCCTTGTTCTGGCTGTCGATAGCTACCTGGGTCTCCCACGGAAGCTCGGCATGCTTCACGCGAGAAGCCACGGGACTCGTCAGGCCGGGGTCCCCCCTACATCCGCCTGCGATGATGACGGAAACGAAGAAGGCTCCTGCCACTGTTGTCCAGCGCTTCTGGCCTTTCATGTGACCTCCAACTCCTAAGGTTGCACGACCGAGGCTACGGCGCCCTTGCTTCGACTGAGCATCCTTGTGCGAAGAAGCAATCCGACCGCCAGAGTTGCTCCGGCAAGAACAGGGGGCGAAGGAGTCTGCCAGTGCTCGCCCGGCGACATGGCAACGAGGTTTAGACCACCATGTACCGCCACAGCGAGTCCCAACCCAGCCGAATCCACGATGAGCCAGTAGAGCAAGCCGCTAAGGAACAGCACGAAGGCGTCAGACAAGTCCAACCTGAACATGGACCATCGAGCCGCGACGAAGTGACCAGCAGAGAACGACAGCTGTGCTACCACTACGGCAGCAGGCAACGTGATCCCTTTTGGGAACTCGTGCGTGAGGAGCTGATCAAACCAATCGGGCAGCAAACGTCTGTATACGATCTCCTCCATCAGCGACAGCAAGAACACTGTGATAAGGGTGCCAACCGGAAACGCGCGCAGGTTGGCGTTAGTTAGAACAACCATGGAGAACAGGGTGCTTCCGGATGCAATCGAAGATGAGCCCCTCAGCAGCTGCTGCCACGTTGGCACGCGGCATTGAAAACCAAGTGCCCACAGGACCAACAAGAAGACACCGCCGCCGCTTACCTCCCTAACGGTTCTGGGCGCGTAACGCGCCAATCGCAGGCCGATCGCGACTGCAACGATCGAGGCCAACGCAACCGCGAAGGTATGGAGAATGGCGCGCTGCTTCTGGTGCACCGAATCGAAGTCGATCCCTACCGGGTCAGGTAGTGCAGTGAGAACGCTGCGAGTAGCGTTCCCGCACCTACGATAGCCGCTATTGTCGCCCGGCCGCCGTTGAACAAATACAGCGCAGTCGCAAACGCGGGCACTGCCCACGACATGACCGCAGCCGACACACCCCTCGCTGGGCTTCTCGACTGCATGAAGGCCATCACCGCTGTGACGATCACGCCGGCCACAAAAAACACGAACAAGTCGACAAGACGCGTCGGGCTAGCGGCATCCGAGAATCGCGCCGTCGCCAACGCGGCGATCGCGAAGAACAAGCCCAAGGCCACGCCGACACGAAAAACGGGCAGCAGTCGAAGGCCACTAGGTGTGCTCGGTGAATCACTTTGCGCGCTCATTCCGCCGACCTCGTCCGTGGAAGGGGTTCGGGGCTCTTTCGACAGCAACCTGTCCAGAATGGCACCATCGTGGGCTGAAACGCCGGAAGACGAGCCGCTCGACCGCGTAAGCATGGTCAGGCGGAGACTGCTGCGGAGTAGGGGATCGGGGTGCGGAATGCCCTGAGTTTTGCCGACACCGTTTCTGGCAACCAGGAAGAGCACGCGCGCAGCCTCGTGAGGCCGTCCTTGATCGCTCGATCGCCCGACACAGGCGCCTCCTGTGCCCCTCCGGCTTCCCCAACGTGTGCGTCACTCTCGGAGTGGATGCCCGTCTCACAGCTTCCCGGCTTCGCTATTTCGCCAGCGCGTGCAGCATGTCCACGTAGAACTTCTCGACCCGGGCCAGCCCGGCCACGCGTGAACCGGGCTTCGGCTCGATCACCATGTACTCGTCAGGTGCGTGCGCGCCGGACCCGTGCCCGATCCCGCCGGCCACCATCGGCAGGCCGAGCCGCCTGGTGAACACGTAGTACGGCGCGCTGCCGGCCAGTCGCGGCGCCACGCTTGGCGGGAACCCGTACTTGTGGTACGTCCCGATCGCCGCCTGCACCAGCGGCGCGCTCACCGACGACTGCGCCGGCGGGTACCCGCTCAGCTTCGTCAGCGTGACGTCGGTGAAACCCTTCGCGTCCAGGTGCGCGCGGATGAGCGCCAGCGCGGTGTCCGGATCCTGGTCGGGAACCAGCCGCGAGTCGAGCTTGGCGGTCGCCACGTGCGGGAGGATGGTCTTCATGCCCGGACCGGTGTAGCCGCTCCACATCCCGTCCACGTTCATCGTGGTACTGAAGAGGTATTCGAGGAGCGCCTCGCGCGGGGCCACGCCGCCGATCCAGCGTTCGACGCCGAGCCCGGCGCGCGTGGCGCTGTCCTGCGCGATCCACTGCGGGAGCATCCCGTTCGTCAGCTGCTGCTCCTCGTCCGACGGCGGCCGGATGGCGTCGTAGTAGCGAGGCACCAGGATCGTGTTCCCGTCGGGCGTGGTGAGGCTGGCGATGGCCTGGACCAGCCGCAACGCCGGCGCGTCGGTGATCACCTTGTACGAGCCGTGGATCTCGGCGCGGGTCGGGCCGCCGTGCGGGCCGCCGCGCGCTTCCAGTTCGAAGGACAGGATTCCCTTCACGCCCATGAACATGCTGACGTCGCCGCTGGGCGCCTGGCTGTTGAACGGGAAGAAGACGCCGGACGCGGTCTTCAGCCGCGCCTCGTACCTGTCGATCACCTGCGGGAAGTTCGGAGAGCCGAGTTCCTCCTCGCCCTCGGCGACGATCATGAGGTTGACGGGGAGCTTCCCCTCCGTCCGGATGATGGCCTCGAGGGCGTTGAGGAACGCGCGCTCGGGGGCCTTCTGGTTGGTGGCGCCGCGCGCCATCAGCACCCGCCCCAGCGGCCGGTCGACGAGGGCGCCGTCGAAGGGATTCACCGACCATCCCGTCGGCTCCACCGGCTGGACGTCGTACATCATGTAGACGGCGAGGGTTCGCTCGGCGCCGGCGTCGTAGTAGCCCCAGACGCCCGGGTGGCCGCTGGTGGGGACGAGCTCCGCCTCCTGGAAGCCGAGGGCCTTGAGGTCGTCGCGCAGCATGGCGGCCATCTCCCGGATGCCGTTGTTCTGCGCGCTGATGGAGGGCTGCCGGACCCATCGCCGGAGGTGCTCGATGTGGGCGCGCAGATTGGCGTCGATGTACGCATACGCGGCCTCGTGGGCACCCGTGTAGGCCGGGACGTTCCGGGCGTCGAACGTCTCGGGAGTGGTGATCTGCACCCTGGGGCGCGCACCGGCGGCGGCCGGAGGCGCCTCGACGACCGTGCAGGCCGTACCTAACGTGAGGAGAACGAGCAGGAGGACGGAGGCGGGGCGGGGCATGGCAGGTGTCACGGTGGAAGTCACTCCGAAACTGGCGGCCGGACGCGCGCTGTCAACGTACGGCTGGCCGGAGCCCGCGCCGGCGCGGTATGTTGCGGCTTCCCCCGCCGGGAGAGCGCCGTGTCGGACGGTTCGAGCCGCTTTCGTCAGGTCCTCGCCCGGGTGATGGCCGTCCAGGCCGTCACCCTGGCCGTGCTCTGGTGGCTGCAGTCGCGGTACAGCCGTTAGGCCGCCATGCACTGGATCAACTGGCTGATCGTCGTTGCCTACCTCGTGTACGTGGTCACCGACGGACTGCGGCGGGCGCGGGGGACGAAGGGCATCGAGGGATACTTCCTCGCCAACCGGAACCTGCCGTGGTGGGCAGTCGGCCTCTCGGTCATGGCCACGCAGCTGTCGGCGGTGACGATGATCGGGACGACGGGGCAGGGGGCCACCGACGGGATGCGTTTCGTGCAGTTCTACTTCGGGCTCCCGATCGCGATGGTCATCCTCGGGGTGACCCTGGTGCCGTTCCTCCACGGCGCCAGGGTGTTCACGGCGTACGAGTTCCTCGAACGGCGATTCGACGCCAGGACCCGTTCCCTCACCAGCTTCCTGTTTCTGGTGTCGCGGGGCATGTCGTGCGGCGCGATCATCTCGGCGCCGGGCATCGTCTTCTCGGCGATCTTCGGCTGGCCCCTGCTGTGGTCGGTGGTCCTGATCGGCATCCCGACCGTGATCTACACCATGTTCGGCGGCGTCCAGGCCGTGACCTGGGCGGACGTGAAGCAGATGGTGCTCATCGTCGGGGCGCTGGCGCTGATCGTGGTCATCCTGCTGGTGCAGCTGCCGGTCACGCCGGACGAGGCGCTGCGCGTGGCGGGGGCCGCCGGGCGCACGCGGGTGTTCGACTTCTCCTTCGACATCACGCAGCAGTACACGTTCTGGTCGGGCATCATCGGCGGGACCTTCCTGATGCTCTCGTACTTCGGAACCGACCAGAGCCAGGTGCAGCGGTATCTCACGGCGCGGTCGGTGGACGAGGCGCGCAGCTCGCTGCTCATGAGCGCGTACTGGAAGATCCCGCTCCAGGCGCTGATCCTGCTCATCGGCGTGCTGATCTTCGTCTTCTTCCTCTTCCAGCCCTCGCCGCTCCTGCTGAATCCGGCGCACGAACGCCGCGTGCGGGCGGCCGAAGCGGCGGTCTACACCGACCTCGAGACGCAGTACGGGGAGGCGTTCGAACAGCGGCGCACCGCGGCGGCCGCGTTGGCCGCCGCCGGGGCGTCGG
>JABWBJ010000121.1 GCA_013360595.1 Gemmatimonadaceae bacterium
AGGGCGCGCACGCCGCGGCGGGCCGCCACCTGCCACCGACCCGGCGGGCCGTGCACGACGAGAGCCAATGGAACGGCGCGGGTACTGTCCGCCGGCCAGAGCTTCGGGAACCGGTAGTCGTACGGCCCCCAGTCGTCGACAATGATCGCCGAGCGGTGCCGCCGCGGTGCGGCCCGCCGCGGGATCTCCCGGACGAGATCAGGCAGATCCGGGATCAGGCCGGAGTACTCGGCCGGCACCGGCGGCGGGGTGCCGCACGCGGGCCCCGGGGCCGCGGTGCTGTCGTTCGACAGGACCTGAATGCCTGACGAGTTGTCGAGGTGCAGCGGCCGGCGCACGCCTTCGAATGAATTGCCCCGGATCAGGTAGTCGCGGCTCCGCGTGTCGCGCTGCTTCGGATACCCCCAATCCGAGGGCTGGATGCTGTCGCCCCAGAGCCTGATCCCGGTGGAATCGCCGACGAACCGGTTGGCGACGATGGTATTCGCCTGGCCGTGTTCGATGGCGATCCCGAAACGGTTGTTCGCGAAGCAGTTTGCGATCACGCGCGAGTCGAAGCTGTATCCGCCCCACAGGCCGTAATCGTTCCCCTCGGCGATATTGGCGACGAAGGCATTCCGGCTGAAGGTCGCCTCCAGTCCGTTCGCGGGTGCGAAGGAGAAGTCGTTGGCGAGGAAGAGATTGTCGTTCGACCCGCCCTGGCCCGTGTTCATGGTGTAGTTCCCGGCCCACAGGAACAGGCCGTCCCCACCGTGCGTGGCCGAGTTGAAGGCCACGAGGTTGTTGCTGCTCTGCTCGTAGAGCAGGATGCCGGCGGAGTCCTGGCCGCGGCGGTAGAACCCGTGGCTGTAGCCGCGAACGTTGAAGTCCACCGCATTCCGCAGGATGTGGTTGTCGGTGGACCGGTAGAGCCCGATGCCGAGCCCGGAGTTGAACGAGAAGTCGTTCTCCAGCACGGTGACCCGCGCGGTCCGGTTCATCAGGAGGGCGTTCATCCCCTGCGTGACCGTGTTGCCGCGCACGAGCCCGCCGTTCACGTTGTCGAGGTAGATCGCGGCGCCGAAGCGGAGCCACTGGTTCGCCTCGTTGTCGTGGAAGGAGAGCCAGTCCACCAGGCTCTCGTGTTCGACCAGGCTGAAGAGCCTGGGCTTCCAGTTGTGGCTGAGGTTCGAGCCTTCGATGGTGAGCCCGCGGGTGCCACGCGCCAGGATGCCAACCTTGTAGCCTCGGATACGAGCGCCGATGATCCGGACCCGGCTGCCGCCATCGACACGGATGGCGACGCCGGCGGCGAGGTCGGGATCGGCCGCGGGGTCGGTCCCCTCGAGCACCACCCCGGTCAGGTCGACCGTGATGCTGTCCCCGCGAACCACGAGAATGGCGGAGTCCGGTGAAGGCGACGGCAGCCGCCAGGTGCCCGGCCTGAACTTGACCGAACGCGTGATGACCATGCCCGCTCGCGGCACCTGGTCCCTGGTGGCGGCCTGCGCCTGCGCGGGCGGGGTGACAGCGACCAGGGCGAGGGCGGCGAGACCGGCGCTCCACGTCACCCGGGTCCGGCGCGTACATTGCTCGAACGCCCGGAAGGAGTCCCAGCGAGGATGCGAGAGGTCACCCACGATTCGCGGCACCGCCTGGCAGGCCTGGCAGCGTCGATGCTCCTGGCGATCGCGACGGCTTCGGTGGCGGGATGCGAGCGCTCGCCGGCGATCCCCGACCGCCTCGACGACAGCACGTTCTGGGCGCTTTCGCGCGACCTCTCGGAACCAGGGGGCTATTTCCATTCGGACAATTTCGTCTCCAACGAGCTCGGCTTTCAGTACGTGATCGAGGATATCCGCTCGGTCGGCGCCGGCGGCGTGTACCTCGGTGTCGGTCCGGACCAGAACTTCACCTACGTCGCCGCCCTCAAGCCTCGCATCGCCTTCATCGTCGACATCCGGCGCCCGAACATGATGCAGCACCTGATGTACAAGGCGCTCATCGAGATGTCGAGGGATCGTGCCGAGTTCCTCGGCCGCCTGTTTTCGCGCCGCTGGCCCGAGCCCCCCGAGCCCGGCCTTCCCGCCGAAGCCCTGTTCACGCTGTTGTCCGACCTGCCCCGGGACACGGCGCTCTTTCAATCGACACTGGGTGCGATCTACAGCCACCTGGCGCACGTGCGCGCGTTCCCCCTGGACAGCGAGGATCGGGCCAGCATCGCCTTCGTCTTCGGCGCGTTCTTCCAGGCCGGACCGGCGCTCACGTATTCGTCGAACCTTTCCCGCGGATTCGGCAGCCGCAATATGCCGAGCTACCGCATGCTGATGACGGCGACGGATCAGGATGGGGTGAACCGATCGTATCTGGGGAGCGACGAGGCGTTCGGGGTCCTCAAGGATCTGCAGGAGCGGAATCTCATCGTCCCCGTGGTGGGCGACTTCGGCGGGCCGAGGGCGCTGCGCGCCGTCGGAGACTGGGTGCGGCAGCATGGCGCGGCGGTAAACGTGTTCTACGTGTCGAACGTCGAGCAGTACCTGTTCCAGCAGGGAGAGGCCTGGCAGCGGTTCTACGAGTCGGTCTCGTCGATGCCGCTCGACCGGCGCGCGCTCTTCGTGCGCTCGGTGTCGCTGCGCGGCTGGCGGCTTCGCCAGCACCCGTACGCGCGGTCGTCGTCGGTGACGTCGTCCATCCGTGAGGTGCTGGCCATGTACCGGAGCGGGTGGTTGCAGTCGTACGGAGACATTCTGGAGATGGCGAGGTAGGGGAGCGAGAAGGAGAGAGGCCGCCGTGAGGTATGCCTTCACGGCGACCTGGGGTCTGGAAGACAACCGCTCGCCAGGGACGCACATGGGCGCCAGGGACGGTCTTTCGCGAAGGGACCTGCTGCGACTGGGATTGGCCGCGGGAGTGGCGCCGGGTTCGGCGCTCAACCGTCTCCTGGCACAGGGGCGGCCGCGGCCCACGGCCGCTCAACTGGCCTGGCAGCGCGACGAGCTGGCGATGTTCATCCATTTCGGGGTGAACACGTTCACCGATCGCGAGTGGGGCGACGGGAAGGAGGATCCCGCCATCTTCAACCCGGCCCGTCTCGACGCCGGGCAATGGGCGCGCGTGGCGCGCGAGGCGGGGTTCCGGGCCATGGTGCTGACCGCCAAGCACCACGACGGGTTCTGTCTCTGGCCCACCGCAACGACGCGGCACTCGGTCGCCGCGAGCCCGTTCGGCGGCGGACGCGGGGATGTGGTGCGCGAGTTCGTGAACGCGTGCCGGCGGGAGAACCTCAAGGTCGGGCTCTACTGCTCGCCGTGGGACCGGAACTCGCCCGTCTACGGCGACTCGCCGCGGTACAACGACCTGTTCTGCGACCAGCTCACCGAGCTGCTGACACGGTACGGCCCGGTGCACGAGGTCTGGTTCGACGGGGCGAACGGCGAAGGGCCGAATGGGCGCCGGCAGGAATACGACTGGCCGCGCTTCTGGCGGCACGTGCGGTCGCTGCAACCGGAGGCGGTGATGTTCTCCGACGCCGGACCGGACGTCCGCTGGATCGGCAACGAACGCGGCGTCGCCGGCGACACGAACTGGTCCACGGTCGACCCCGCGGTCGTACCCGTTCCGGGCATGAGCGGCGATGCCGTCATGCGCATGCTCCAGGATGGGGACCCGAACGGGTCGGTCTGGCGCCCCGGGGAAACGGACGTCTCGATAAGGCCGGGCTGGTTCTATCATCCCGCCGAAGACGCGCGCGTGAAGTCGGAAGAGGACCTGGTGGAACTCTACTTCACGTCGGTCGGGCGGAACTCGAAGTTGCTCCTCAACGTTCCACCGACACCGGACGGTCTGCTGCACGAGGTCGACGTGGCGCGGCTCCGCGGCATGCGCCGTCGGCTCGATGCCCTCTTTGCGGCCGACCTGACGAGCGGCGCGGCCCGCTCATGGCGTGCCTCCGGGAGCACCGGCGTGCTCGAGGTCACGTTCCGGCGGCCGGCTCGCGTGACGGTGCTGGACGCGCGCGAGGACATCGCGCGTGGCCAGGTCGTGGCTCGGCACACGATCGAGGGGCGGGTCAACGGCGCGTGGACCGAACTGGCACGCGGGACGACTATCGGCTATCGCCGGCTCTATCGCATTGCACCCACGGAGGTATCGGCACTCCGCCTGACGATCGCCGAGGGATTGGCTCCGGCCGAGGGGTTGAATCTGCACTCCTGGTAAGGGCGAGTTGGCGCTGATGAGGGCCGGATGACCGCGAATAGGGCGGTGGCCTGTCGGCGGCGATTCGCGCGTTTCCGCGGTCACTCGCCGTTCTGGAACAGAGAGTTTCCGCTGAAAGGGCCGGATCACCGCGAATAGGGCGGTGGCCTGTCCGCGGCGATTCGCGCGTTTCCGCGGTCACTCGTCGTTCATGGAACAGAGAGTCTCCGCTGAAAGAGCCGGATGCTCGCGAATAGGGCGGTGGCCTGTCCGCGGGCAATTCGCGCGTTTCCGCGGTCACTCGTCGTTCATGGAACAGAGAGTCTCCGCTGAAAGGGCCGGATCACCGCGAATAGGGCGGTGGCCTGTCCGCGGTGATCCGCGCGTTTCCGCGGTCACTCGTCGTTCATGGAACAGAGAGTCTCCGCTGAAAGGGCCGGATCACCGCGAATAGGGCGGTGGCCTGGCCGCGGTGATCCGCGCGTTTCCGCGGTCACTCGCCGTTCTGGAACAGAGAGTTTCCGCTGAAAGGGCCGGATGCTCGCGAATAGGGCGGTGGCCTGTCCGCGGCGATTCGCGCGTTTCCGCGGTCACTCGTCGTTTCTGAAACAGAGAGTTACCGCTGAAGGGGCCGGATAACCGCGAATAGGGCGGTGGCCTGGCCGCGGCGATTCGCGCGTTTCCGCGGTCACTCGTCGTTCATGAACACAGAGAGCTGCCGCTGAAAGGGCCGGATTGTTCTGCAGCGATCCGCGGGGATTCGCGCGTTTCCGCGGTCACTCGTCGTTTCTGGAACAGAGAGTTACCGCTGAAAGGGCCGGATTGTTCTGCAGCGATCCGCGGTGATTCGCGCGTTTCCGCGGTCACTCGCCGTTCTGAAACAGAAAGTTGCCGCTGAAGGGGCCGGATAACCGCGAATAGGGCGGTGGCCTGTCCGCGGCGATTCGCGCGTTTCCGCGGTCACTCGCCGTTCTGGAAACAGAAAGTCTCCGCTGAAAGGGCCGGAGAGCCGCGTGAGTGGTGGTGCAGTCCATCCGCGGTGACTCGTAACTACCGCGGGGAGGTGCGCCGCGACGGTTTCCGGCTCGAGCCCCGAGCGGTGGCGCGGCCACCCCGTCCGGCCCCTCGCGACGCCTTCCCCCCCTCGCGGGCCCCGCGCCTCGGGCGTGGCGGGTGTGGATCCACGCTTGGAAGGAGCAGTGTTCCGCGGCAGGTCGCGGCGCCGCAATGGCACGGCCAGTACTTCCGCGCCGTTTCGTCATCCTCGCCCTCGCGCGGGATCTCGTAGTCGTACGTGAGCTCCTCACCGGGAGCGATGTCCCGGATGGCGTCGATGAACACCCGGCGACGGACGATCACGGCCTGGCAGTTCGGCGCACAGGAATGATTGATGAACCGCGCGTCGTTGCCGCCGACGCCGGCGTCGATCACCGTCTTCGAATCGACGGTGAAGAGCACGATGTGGGAGCTGCCGTCCGCCTCGGCATCATCGTACCTGGCATCCGCCACTTCGTGGCTGACGCGTTCGCCGGTGTACTCGATGAGCCGGGTGCCGGCGCGAATGGGCTCGATGGCGAAGGCGCCTTTCCCGGCGATGGCGGACGAACGGATCTCGAACGCAGGCATGACGTGGGGTGGCGGGGAACGGTCGGTGCAGTGCGGCTGGCCGGACCAGAAGCTAATCGCCGCTCCGGCGTCAGGCAGTCGCCTGAATATCGCTCATCACGCGCCGCCAGTTGCCGCCCAGGATGAGCCGGATGTTCGCGTCGCTGAAGCCGCGCCGAATGAGGCCCTCGGTGAGGTCGAACGTGCGCCGGGGATGATCCAGGCCCTTGATCGTCAGCATCCACCGGCCCTGGTCGTCCTTGTGGAGGCGGTACCGGTCCCAGTTGGGCGTCTCGCGCATCGGCTCGCCGTTCACCGGGTTCGGATTGCCCACGATGTCCATGTCGCTCCCCACGCCGACGTGCTCGATCCCGGCCAGTCGGACGACATGATCGAAGTGGTCGATCACGTGGTCGATGGTCACCGGCTCCTCGGCGCGGATCATCATGCGCAGGAACGGAATCCCCATCACGCCGCCCGACCGCGCCATGCCGCGGATCGCCTCGTCCGTCTTGCAGCGAAGATGGTCCGGGGCGAGCGCGCGCGCGCTGGCGTGGGAGAAGACCACCGGCTTCTTCGACGCCGCAATCGCGTCCATCGTGGTCCGGTCCCCGCAGTGCGACACGTCGACGGCCATCCCGACGGCGTTCATGCGCGCCACGATCTCGCCCCCGAACACGCTCAGTCCACTGTCGCTGGTCTCCAGGAACCCGGCCCCGATCCGGTTCTGGTAGTTGTACGTGAGCTGCGACAGCCGCTGGCCGAGCGCGTGGAACGTGTCGACGTCCTGGGCGGTCCGGAAGTGATCGGAGTTCTGGAAAGTCAGGAGAATCCCGATGCGGCCCGATCCCCTGACCCGGTCCAGGTCGCGCACGTCGTCGATCCGCATGAACCACTGGTCGTACTGCGCCACGAAACTGTTCCAGTCGGCGAAGTACCGGATGGCCTCCTCGTAGGTGTTCACGCCGTGGCCGAGCGCGAACACGTCGATCCCGGAGGTGCGGTACGTCTCCCAGTCCGCTTCACCGAAGGCGCCGGCCCGCTGGAGCCATCGCGCGCTGAGTGGCGGGCGCTGCGCAAAGTCCGCGAAGCGGAACTGGTTCAGCATGTCGATGACGAGGCTGTCCTCCACCAGGCGCACGGCCCGCGCCGAGTATGCCGGCCCCTGGGCGCCGAAGAGCCGGTACCGCCCGCGGAGGACGGCCGGGGCGCCCAGCAGGGCGGCCCCCGACCAGGCGA
>JABWBJ010000122.1 GCA_013360595.1 Gemmatimonadaceae bacterium
GCGGTCCCCACGGCGCCAGGCCGGCGCCGGTGGACCGGTGCCGTACCGTGTGTGGTGGCCGCGGCAGGCGTGGCGTGGGGAGGCGCGCTGACGCTGCAGGCGCCGGCGCCTGACGAGCGCGTGACCGCGGCCATCCTGCCGCTGGACATTCGCACGTACCGGGATGCGCCCGTCAACGAGGTTGGCCCGGACATTGCGCTGGCGCCCGACGGCAGCTTCCTCGTGTACGTGGGCCCCGATCCCGAGTCGAGGACGGGAACGGCGCTCTGGCGACGGCCGCTGGACGGCCTCGAGGCGACGATGATCCCCGGCACGCGTGGTGCATTCTGGCCGCTGGTGAGCAGCGATGGTCTCTCGGTGCTGTATCAGAAGCGTTCCGCAGCGGGGACGACCAATGACATGTGGAAGGTGGCGCTCGACGGAGGGCTGCCGACGCGCGCCCCGATGGACTGGGTTCCCCTGCGGGATGGGCGTTCCCTCGTCGTCGCGGATTCCGGTCTCGAGATCGTCCGGGGTACGCCGCGCGATATCGATCCCAGCCGCGGGTTGGCCTTCCAGGAACTCCGGGGACTGCTCTCGATCTCGGTGTCCCCCGACTTTCGATACCTCGCCCACGGGGCGCGCGACTCGATCATCGTGCGAACTCCGGACGGCGGGTTCCGGGCGGTCGTGGCGACGGGTTCGTCGCCCACCTTCCTCGACAACGACCTGCTGGCGTTCCGGGCGACGGACGGAACGCTGCAGGCAGGGCGCCTGAGCGCGGATCGGTCCCGTTTCACGGCGCCGCCGGTGACCGTCGTGCCGGCGGTGATGGCGTCGGGGTCCGGAGCCGGGGTGTACAGCGTCGGTCACGACGGCACGCTCGTCTACCGGCCCGGCACCGCCTCCGGTGAGAGCCGGCTGGTGTGGGTGGATGCGTCGGGGCGGGAATCGCCGGTGCCTAACGCGAACCCCCGCATCTACAACGGCGTTGCCCTGTCGCCCGACGAGCGCCGCGTGGCGCTCTCGGCGGGAACCGTCGGACGAACCAGCGACGTCTGGCTCACGGACCTCGTGACCGGAGCCACGACGCCGCTCACGCGCGACGGCCTGAGTTCCCGGGCCGCCTGGCGGAGCGATAACCGAACGCTGTCATGGCTTCATTTCGCGGTGGCGACCCCTGCCGGTCGTGGCCGCGATGCCGTCGGCCTGGGCAGCGTCCTGCCCGCCGCGGTGCCAATCGTTTCCATCCGCAACGTGGATGCGTCGGCGGGCGAGGACTCGCTCCCCGGTCCGTGGCCGCGGCGGGTCGATGAACTGGCGTGGTCGCCCGACGAACAGTTCGTTGCGATACGAACGACCGAGGCGGGGACACGGAACATCTACATCAGGCGTCTTGCCGCCGATTCCCTGGTGCCCTTCGCGGCGGAACCGGCCCAGGAGCGCGGGCCGTCGTTCTCGCCGGACGGGCGGTGGCTGCTCTATGTGTCCGACCGGTCGGGTCGCGACGAGGTGTACGCCGAGTCCTTCCCGGGCGGCGGCAACCGTACACAGATCTCCCTCGATGGGGCCAGGGAAGCGGCATGGTCCCGTGACGGCAGCCGCGTCTTCTTCCGCGGACTCGACGGCTGGATGACTGCCGCCCATGTCTCGCGCGGCGCGGCGCTCACGGTGGAACGCCTGGAACGGCTCTTCGACGCCACGCCGTACCACGCGAACCAGTTTCTGCGCATGTACGACGTCAGCCGCGACGGCCGATTCCTGATGCTGAAGTCCGAAGCGTCGGGTCCGCGCACCGACGTCGTGATCATCCGGAACTGGGTGCGGCAGGTGAAGCGGCAGCTCGGCCAGTCGCGGGACTGATGGCCGCGCTTCGTACGCGTCCTTCGCTTGGCGCTTGGCGCTCCTCAGTCCCCCGCTTCGGCCGTCCGCGGCTCGAACGGATGCTCGGTGGAGACTGGAGCCATCCGTCCCGACACGACCTTCCACCACTCCTTGGCGCTGTCGGCGAGGATGATGATCACCGACACCATGAAGAAGGCCGCGACCGCCGCGTCCACCCGGTCGTTGAAGATGAACCGCTGCGCCACCTCGGCGCTCGGGATCCCCGCCGGCAGGTTCCCCGCGGCGAGCGTGCTGTCATAGAGATTCGCGCGCGCCAGGAAGCCGAGCTTCGGATCCGGCGAGAAGATCTTCTGGTACCCGGCGGTCATCGTCACGGTCACCAGCCAGGAGAGCGGGAGCAGCGTGAGGAAGGCGTACTTCGCCTTGCCCATCTTGATGATGATCGTGGTGCCGAGGCAGAGGGCCACGGCCGCGAGCAGCTGGTTGGCGATCCCGAACAGCGGCCAGAGCGTATTGATCCCGCCGAGCGGATCTATCACGCCCTGGTAGAGGAAGTACCCCCACATCAGCACGAACAGGGCGGACGTGATGATCACGCCCGGATACCACGACACCTTGCCCAGCGGCGCCCAGGCGTGCTTGAGCAGGTCCTGCAGCATGAAGCGGCCCACCCGCGTGCCGGCGTCGAGCGTGGTGAGGATGAACAGCGCCTCGAACATGATCGCGAAGTGGTACCAGAGCGCCAGCGCGGTCGGACCCCCGAGCACGTTCGAGAACAGGTGCGCCATGCCGACGGCGAGGCTGGGCGCGCCGCCGGTCCGGGAGAGGAGGCGCTCCTCGCCGATGTTGCTCGTCAGCTGGCGGAAGGCCTCGGGGTCGAGCACGAACCCCCAGTTGCGGATGACTTCGGCCGCCGACTCGGGGGTGGTGCCAATGATCCCCGCCGGCGAGTTGATCGCGAAGTACTCCCCGGGCGTGAGCACGCAGGCGGCGATCAGCGCCAGGATCGCGACCAGCGACTCCGTCAGCATGCCGCCGTAGCCGATGAACCGCGCATCGGGCTCGCGCTCCAGGAGCTTGGGGGTCGTGCCTGACGAGATGAGCGAATGGAAGCCGGAGATGGCTCCGCAGGCGATGGTAATGAAGCAGAAGGGGAAGAGCTTGCCGGCGAACACGGGGCCGGTGCCGTCGATGAACTGGGTGACGGCGGGCATCTGGAGCGGCGGAAGCACGATGAGCACGCCGGCGGCGAGCGCCACCACCACGCCGATCTTCACGAAGGCCGACAGGTAGTCGCGCGGCGCCAGCAGCAGCCAGACCGGGAGCACCGAGGCGGCAAAGCCGTACACCATGATCCAGATGGCGAGGCTCGCGCGGCTGAGCGTGAACATCGGCGCCAGCGTCGCGCTCTCCGAGACGCCCCTGCCCACGTACAGGGCCACCACGAGCAGGACGAGGCCGATGGCGGTCGCCTCGAGCACGCGGTGCGGCCGGATCCATCGCATGTAACCGCCCATGATGAGCGCGATGGGGATCGTGAGGCCCACGGTGACGACGCCCCACGGGCTCTCGCCGAGCGCGTTCACCACGACCAGCGCCAGCACCGCGATCAGCACGATCATGATGCCCAGCACGGCGATCAGCGCCGTGAACCCGGCGACCGGCCCGATCTCCTCCTTGGCCATCTGGCCGAGGGACTTGCCGTTGCGGCGGACCGAGGAGCAGAGGATGACGAAGTCCTGCACCGCGCCGCCGAGGGCGACGCCGACGATGATCCAGATGGCGCCGGGCAGGAAGCCGAACTGGGCAGCGAGCGTCGGGCCCACGAGCGGACCGGGGCCGGCGATGGCGGCGAAGTGGTGGCCGAAGACGATCCACCGGTTGGTCGGCACGTAGTCGCGCCCGTCATTCAGCCGCTCGGCCGGCGTCTTCCGCATCGCGTCGAGCGCAAAGACGTTGGCGGCGATGATCCTGCTGTAGAACCGGTACGCGACCAGGTAGGTGCAGACGGCCGCGGTGATCAGCCAGGCGGCGCTGACCTGCTCACCCCGCTGCAGCGCCATGAACGCCAGCGAACCGGCGCCCGTGAGGGAGACCAGCGTCCAGACGAGGATCGAGAGAGGCTTCGGCATGATCGGAGGGTGGGGTGCGCCAGTGTCCAGGATGCCGGTCGAACGGCCCGCAAAAATGCGAGGAGGGAGGGGGGTGGTCAACAAGAAGCTCGCTGCCTGCTGATTGCTGCCTGCTGGTGCTGCAACTGCGTGCTCGTGCTGAGAGCTGGAGCTGGAGCTGGAGCTGGGGCTGGGGCTGGGGCTGGGGCTGGGGCTGGGGCTGGTGCTGGGTGCTGGGTCAACCACTCGCGCACTCCTTCCCGTGTAAACCCTGGTATCCGGCCGAACAAGTCTTCCTCACCCTGGATCGGCGCCAGTGGGGCGAAGCCGATCGCCTGGGTTCCTGACATCCCCGGCGGGATCGCGCGAGGTGGCGGGATCCACCGCACTCTCGGGGCTCCGCGCGGCGCGTCGAGAGCGAGACGCCGGACACCGCCGCGCGCTGCCAGGCGTTCACCGCCGGGTTTACCTTTCGGCTCCTCCACCCATCCGTGCCTCGCTTCCTTCTTGCTGCACTCCTGTGTACCACCGCCTGCGGCGGGGGACGGAGCGCGCCCGCGCCAACACCCGCGCCGTCGAGCGACCAGCCGCTGAACTCGTTCGCCTCGATGCGGTTGATCGTCCTTCCCGTGCAAGGTGTCAGGACCGACGATCCGCTCGGCTGGGGCGCGACGATCACCGATCGCCGGGCGGTCGGGGCCTCTGTCGACAGCGCGCTGGAAGCGGAGTTCCGTGCGCGCGGCCTGACGACATCGTGGGCGCTCGCGAGCGACCTCGCCCGGACGGCGCGCCGGAACCCGACGTACGCGTCCGCGCCGTCGGAGATCAGGGCCGGCGATGCGGTGCGGGTCCTGGAGCGCCGGCGGGATGGCGAAATCCCGGAGCCGGTGGCCACACAGCTGCGGACGCTGGCCGGCTTTCACGACGCCCGGTACGCCATGGTGCCCGTGGAAGTGCGCTTCGAGCCCGGGAGCGGGCCGGGGACGGGGCGCGCGGTGCTGCGCGTGGCGATGCTCGATGTGCGCGCCTCCCGGCTCACGTTCATCGGCGATATCGGCGGCCCCGATGCCCCCGCGTACGCCCCCTCCTTTCCGGCAGGCCTGGCCCTCCGGTTCGCGGACCTGATCGTGGCCAGGTAGCCATCCCACATGCCAGTTCCCTGCACGCTCATTCCCGGCGACGGCATCGGGCCGGAGATCACCGAGGCCACGCTCGCCATCCTGGACGCCGCGGGCGCGGACTTCCAGTGGGACCGCCAGGTGGCCGGCGCCGCCGGCGTTGCCCGGACGGGCACTCCCCTGCCTGACGAGACGCTCGAGTCCATCCGGCGCACGAAGCTCGCGCTCAAGGGTCCGCTCGAGACGCCGGTCGGCGAGGGGTACCGCTCGGTCAACGTCGCCCTCCGGCAGACGTTCGACCTCTACGCCAACGTCCGCCCGGCGAAGGACCTGGTGCCCGGCGGCCGGTTCGACGACGTGGACATCGTCCTGATCCGGGAAAACACCGAGGGACTGTACGCCGGGCTGGAACACTACATTCGCATCGGGGACGACCCGCACGCCGCCGCCGAGTCGGTGGCGCTGATCACCCGCGTAGGGTCGGAACGCGTCATCCGGTATGCGTTCGAGTACGCGCTCCGGCACAACCGCAGGAAGGTCACCCTGGTCCACAAGGCCAACATCCTCAAGTTCTCGCAGGGGTTGTTCCGGTCGATCGGGCAGAAGGTCGCCAGGGAGTACGAGGGGAAGCTCGGGTTCGACGAACGGATCATCGACGCGTGCGCGATGCAGCTCGTGATCAAGCCCGAGCAGTTCGACGTGATCGTGACGACGAACCTGTTCGGTGACATCCTGTCCGACCTGGTCTCGGGCCTGGTCGGCGGGCTCGGGCTGGCGCCGGGCGCCAACATCGGGAAGGACGCCGCGATCTTCGAGGCGGTGCACGGCACGGCGCCCGACATCGCGGGGCAGGGGATCGCCAATCCGGGAGCGCTCGTCCTGGCCGCCTGCCTGATGCTGGACCATGTCGGCGACCGATTCCGGGCCGACCGGATCCGCCGCGCCCTCGAGGCCGCCATCAGGGGCAAGCGGTCGCTGACCCGCGACCTCGGCGGAAACGCCACGACGGCGCAGTTCGCCCAGGCCGTCATCGAACACCTGTGAGCGGTGGGGAGCGCGCGCCGGGGCGCGACGCCGTGCGGATCCTGCACGTCTCCGACCTCCATTTCGGCCGTCCCTGCGATCCGGCGCTGATCGAGGCGATCGAGGACCACATCGCGCGCGACCGCTACGACGTGGTGGCGGTGAGCGGCGACCTCACGCAGCGCTCGAGGGCCGGCGAGTTCCAGCGGGCGAAGGTCTTCCTGCGCGACGCGGCCCGGGTGAGCGCCGTGATTGCCGTGCCCGGCAATCACGACGTGGCCTGGTGGCGGTCGCCACTCCACGTCCGCGGGGACGACGCCATCTACCGGCCGTACCGCGAGTACATCAGCGAGGAACTGGAACCGGTGCTCCGCGTCCCCGGCGCCACGCTGGTCGGCCTCAACACGGCGCAGGGCGTGAGCCGCCGCACGCTCACCTGGAACATGCGGGACATCTCCATCATCGGCGATCTGCGCCGCCGCCAGGTCGAGCGGGCCCACGCCGAGTTCAGCGCCTCACCGGCCGGGGATGCGCGGGTCATCGTCATGCACCACAACCCGGTCAAGGGCGAGCTCTCGCAGCGGCACGGGCTGAAGAACACGCGCCGGATCCTCGGCGCGTTCGCGCAGATCGGCGTGGACGTCGTACTCTGCGGACACGACCACCAGGAGGCGATCCACTTCGTCGAGCACACGAAGCGGGGCACCGTGATCTCGACGGCGGGCACGGTCTCCAACCGGTCGCGCGGCGGGCGGCCGGCGTCGGTGAACGTGGTCACCATCACGCCGGAGACGATCGACGTGCGCACGCTGGTCTGGTCCTCGGCGGACGCGGTGCTGGCCGACGGGCCGTCGCGCACCTTCCCGCGCCATCAGGAGCCCGGCGTCCGTTCGCCGTAGGCGTTCGCCGTCCGGCCCGGTGGTGAACGC
>JABWBJ010000123.1 GCA_013360595.1 Gemmatimonadaceae bacterium
GACGCTCACGACGTACGCCACGAACGCGGCACCCGCTCCGATCAGCGCCACGAGGGCGTCGGCCGGCTCACGCTGCACGCCGACCCCCATCAACACGACGCCGGCGAGCAGCGCCGCGGCGGTCGGCGCGAACGGCGCCTTCGGCTGCGCCGGGCCGGGAATCAGCGACGCGACCACGCGTTCGACCGGCTTCCGGATCTTCGAGGCGGGATCGAAACCGGTGCGCTTGTAGCGACGCCGGATGCTGTCCGTATCGGTCTCGGTGGCGCCAGTCTCGAAGAGGGCGTCGACGAGCGTCCGTTCGTAGCCATGGAAGCGGGATCGCGGCTCCAGCAGCGTCAGGTGAAGAGTGGGCTGGCCGAAGAGACCGCGAGCGGGTTCCACGCGGCTCGACAGCCGCCCGTCCGCCACGAGCCGCGCCAGCGTGGCGGCGACCTCGGGCGCGTTGGTGCTGTTGTCCCACGCCGCTCCGACCACCTCGGGGAGCTGGTTGAAGACATGCCGGTCCAGCCAGGCGCGATCGATCACCTCCAGCGGTGGAAGGGGATCGAGCCGGCTGGTGAGACGCTCGCGGCGGTACAACCGCACTCCGAGCGACGCCATCAGGACCAGGAGCACCACTGCCATCACGATTCGCCCGGTCCTCCCCGCCCCGTCGGGGAGGTCGAGCGCCTCCGCCGCGCCTTGGAGTTGCAGGGGGACCCGCACGACGAAGCCCTCGCCCGGCGGCAGGTTGGTGGCGGACCAGCTGCCGGCGAAGGGTCGGACAGGCCGCCAGTTTTCCGCCAGCGAGAGGCGCACGGTGAGCCGTTCGACGGGCCCGCTGCGATCGGCGAAGACGAAGTCGTGATCCAGGACGTACGCCTCGCCGGTCCAGCGCAGCAGCCGGCCGATGCGGTACTCGACCACGTAGGTGACCGGTGTGTCCCGGAACGGCGGATCCTGCGGCAGGCGGCTTCGCCAGCGAAGTGTGTGCCGGCTGGTGAAGTCGTAGCCATCCACGACGGTCAGGTCGCCCGCTTGCATCGGATGCCGGTTCCCCATCGAGTCCACGCGATGAATCGACCGAAAGCCGAATACCTCCCGGGGACGGATGTGGAACCGTCGTTCGCCGCCGTTCCAGTCGCCGGTGAAGACGATCGTCTGGCGCTCGCTGACGTGGAGCGTGCCGCTGGAGTCCAGGCGCGCGTCGACGTCGATGGCGCGCCAGTGGAGGGCGCGTTGCGCCGCCGCCGGGCTCGCACTGGCGATGGCGACGGCGAGAGCCGTCAGTGTGAATCGTCGCACAGCAACACGCTAGCGCAAGCCGGCGCCGGCGAGAAGCACCCGGACGCTATTTCCTGAGCAGCCCGATCTCTCCCGCGTGCAGGTACTTCGGCCTGGCCAGTTCCTGGGCGTACTGGGCCGCGAGCACGGTGCTGGCCGTGAGGTCGTTGTTCTTCCAGCCGGACGAGGCGTAGTACGACGAGCCGGACCAGTCGTAGTTGATGTAGTGGAACCACTTGATCTCGCTGCGAGCGGCGATCAGGGCGAAGTACGGCGTGAACCACTGGGTCCAGGCGTTCGCCGCGTCGGCCGGCACGCCGAGGTCGAAGTGGCTGGGCGAACTCTCGGCGACGATGACCGGCCGCCGGTGCGCGACGGCCATGTCGAGGAACCGGATGGTGCGTCCGTACGGCGTGACGATCCCGCCGTGCCCCGTCGTGGGTCCGCTGACGTCGTGCGCCGCGAACAGATCGATCGAGAACCAGTCCACGACATCGTCGCCGGGGAACCACTTGGCGTTGCCGTTGGCGTCCACGGCGTCGAAGTCATCGGCGGCCGCGGGCTCGTAGCACCAGACGAACGCCACGTTCGTGGCGCCGCTGGCCCGGAACATCTGTACGATCTTGCGGAAGGCGAGCGGATAGGCCCACGGATGATACCCGTTCCACCAGCCGCTGAACTCGCCGCCGATTCTGAGCATCACCGGCTCGCCGTACGCCCGCAGGACATCCACGAAGCTCTGGATGCGCGCGTCGAACTGGGTCGTGTACGCCACCAGGCTGTCGATCCCGTAGGTCTTGTCGGCCATCTGGGCCAGCGCCTGCTGCGTCGGCTGCAGCCCACGCAGGGCGAGGTCCATGGACGGAATGCGGCCGGCGGCGCCGATGGCCGCCACCTTCGCCGCAATCTCGGCCGGGTTCCACGGGCGCGGGGTGTCGCCCAGGGTGATGAACATCAACTCCGACGCCGGCTGATTCGCGGCCGGGAGCATCGCCTGGTATTGGGGATTCCCGTTCTCCCATTGCCCCATCCCGTGCACCACGCGGCCCACCGGCGGCTCGAACTTCGCGCCGAATTCGTAGGTCAACGAGGGCGGCGGCCCGGACGGCGTCGTGTCCGCGGGGGCCCGGCCCTCGTCGTCCGGGCCGGCCGGGGCGACCGTGGAGGCACAGGCGGCGAGGACGACGGCGAGGAGACCGGCGGGCAGCGTGCGTGGCATGGGATGGTCCTGGCAGGTTCACCCCAACCGACGCCTAACGGGGTCCCGCTCCCTGACGAGCGCCGCCGCGACAGGACCTGCGGCGCGCGGGCCACAATCGCCGGCACCCCTGCAGCCAGTGCGTTCTGGTGATCCTCCTCACGTGGTCCTACTCGTATCGCAGCGACTCGACCGGATCGAGCCGTGAGGCCCTGGTTGCGGGGATCATGCCGAAGAGGATCCCCGTCAGGCACGACGCGCCCAGCGCCGCCACGATGGCCGCCACCGGCACGGACGTCTCCATCGGCGTGGCGCTTCGAATGAGGGCCGAGGCGGCCCACCCGAAGGCGAGCCCGAAGACGGCGCCGATCGCGGTGAGCGTCACGGCTTCCACCAGGAACTGCCAGAGGATGACCCGGCGCGTGGCGCCAAGCGCCTTCCGCACGCCGATCTCCCGCGTGCGCTCGGTCACCGAGATCATCATGATGGCCACCACGCCCACGCCGCCGACGATCAGGCCGACGGCCGAGAGCACGAACATGACCAGGAAGAAGACCCCGGTCATGCGCCCCCACGTCTCGAACAGCTTGTCCTGCGTGATGATGGCGAAGTCGCTCTCCTGCGCCGGCCGCAGCCCGCGGATGCTCCGCAGGAGCGCCGTGACGTCGTCGATGGTCGCGTCGCGGTCGTCGCCGCGCGGCTTCACGGTGAGATCGGCCCACGACAGGTCCGCGTTCAGGCTGCGCCGTCCCGCCGCCAGCGGCACGATCGCCCTCGGCCGGTCCCCTTCCCCCATGAACGATCCGCCCGATTCGTAGATCCCGATGACCTCGAACGGAGTTTCCCGGATCATGATCGACTTGCCCAGCGGTTCGCTCTCGGCGAAGAGCCGCGCCGCCATCCGGTCGTTGATGATGACGACCCGGGCGCCGTTCATCTCCTCGGCGGCGGTGAAGTCGCGCCCGCGCGTGATGTCCCCGCCGTCCACGTCGAGCCAGCCTGACGAGTAGGCGTTCACGCCGGTGCTCGACAGTTCCCGGTCCCGGTACCTGACCGGCGCGCCGATCCCCGTCCGGATCGTCACCGAACGCACGGAGGGCAACCGGCGAATGGCCTCCGCCTCGGCGAGCGTGAACGGCGGGTTGTTGCGCCACTTGCAGGTGTCGTCGGATCCGTCGCAGGCCTCGAACGTGATCGGGAACCGGTTGACGAAGAACGTCGTCGGCCCTGCCTTCTCGAACTCGCGGGCGATTCCGGCGTTGAGCCCGTGAATGGCCGCCGAGATGATCAACACGACGAAGACGCCGATGGCGATGCCGAGGATCGTCAGCGCGGCGCGCACGCGGTTGGCGCGCAGCGCGTCCAGCGCGATCAGGACCCCTTCGGTGAGCGGCCTGACGGGAACCATGCGCTACTCGTTCCGCAGCGCCACGACCGGATCGAGCAGGGAGGCCCGGCTCGCCGGATAGACGCCGGCCACGATCCCGACGCCCATGCCGACGCCGACCGCGACCACCACTGACCACAGCGCGACGGCTGCGGGGAGCGGTGACACGGCGGCGATCGCTTTCGCCATCCCGACGCCGGTGAGGATGCCGACCGATGCCCCGGCCACGCTCAGCGTGGTGGATTCCACGAGGAACTGGCGGAGGATGTCACCGCGCCGCGCACCGAGCGCTTTCCGGATCCCGATCTCGTGCGTGCGCTCGGCCACCGCCACCAGCATGATGTTCATGATGACGATCGCGCCGACCACGAGGCCGATCGCCGGGAGCGCGATCCCCGCGATGACGAGGTACCCCTGGATCTTCTTCCAGAAGGCCAGCGCGGAATCCGACGTCTCCAGCGTGAAGTCGTCGCGCTGCGCGGGGCGCAGCTGGTGCCGCGCGCGCATCACCTGACGCACGGCCTCCATGTCCGCCTGCATCGCCGTCTCGTTGACCGATTTCACGATGATGGCGTCGATCACCTTGTACCGGTTCACGAGCCGGTGCGCGGGGGCCTCGTACGGCACCACGACGAACTTGTCGGCGGAGATGCCGAAGACGCTCCCCTGCTTCTCCGCCACGCCGATGACTTCATAGGGAATGCCGCCGATGCGCAGCTCGCGTCCCAGCGGGTTCAGTCCCGGGAAGTAGTGGTTCTTCACCTCCTCGCCGATCACCACCACCGGCGTGCCGAGCGCGTATTCCTGGGCCGTCGGGAGCCGGCCCGCCTGCAGCCCCATGTTCTTGATGGCGAACCACTGCTCCGAGACGCAGTTGACCTCCACGCGGCGCGACCGCGCGTAGCGCGACTCGACCGTGAGCTGGTCATAGCCGAGAATCGCCCAGCGCGTGGTGGACGCCAGGACCTCGGTGACCGGCGCGACGTCGTCCTCGGTGATCCGGGGCCGATTGCGCCACGAGCGCCACTCGGCCTCATCGACGTCGCCGATGTTGATGTTGGGCCGGTACCGAACCTCGAAGCTCCCCTTGGCGATGATCTTGCCGACCAGGTCCTCCTCCATGTAGCGGCCCATGCCCTCCACGATGGAGACGACGGCGATGAGGAACATGACGCCGATCGCGACGCCGACCAGCGTGAAGAAGCTCTTCAGCTTCTGGACGCGGATCTGGGTGATCGCGAGGCGGACGGCTTCGAGGAGAGACATCGGGGCGGAGCGATGAGCGATGAGCTGTGGGGAGATGGGGAGATGGGGAGATGGGGAGATGGGAGGGCACGGGCGCCCAGCCGCCGTCCTCTCCCGTCGAGCGGCCTCAACTACGCACGCGTCGGGGGCCCTGTTTCGTCGATCGCGGCCGCGCAAGCCGTGGGGGGCCCCTTGCCGAGCGGGGCGTTCGGCATTCCGTTTGGTCATTGCGCTCGGGGAGGGTACCGTGACGACGCTCGAGACCACGCACATCGAACCCCGGCCGGCGATGTCCGAGATCGACACCTTCGGCCTCACCCACAAGGGCCTGGTGCGGTCGACGAACAACGACCACTTCCTCATCGCCAGCTTCCACCGGAAGCTCCGGGTGCACCACACGTCCATCCCCAACGGGATCGGCGAGCACGAAACGGCCTCGCGGGGTTTCCTGTTTCTCGTGGCCGACGGCGTCGGCGGCCTCACCAGCGCCGGCGAGGGGAGCGCGCTGGCCCTCTCCACGCTCGCGCAGCACCTGCTGCACGCCACCGAGCTGTGCTCCGAGATGGTTCTGACGCAGCCGGAGAAGTCGATGAACGAACTGCGCGAGGCCATCCTTCAGGCGCATGCGGCGCTGGTGGCGATGGGCCAGCAGGCCGGCGGCCGGCCCGCCACGACGGTGACCCTGTATGCCGCCTTCTGGCCGAGGGCGTTTGCGGTCCACGTCGGCGACAGCCGGATGTACCGGTACCGCGACGGTGAGTTGACGCGCTTCACGTCCGACCAGACGTACGAGCAGCTGATGCTGGAGTCGGGCGCCATCAAGCCCGGCAGCCCGGAGGCCAAGCGGCTCAAGAATGTGCTCTGGAGCGCCGTGGGCAACGACGAGGTCGTGCCCCAGATCGTGCCGACGGACATCACGCGCCGCGACGTCATTCTGGTGTGCAGCGACGGCCTGACGAAGCACGTGTCCGACGACGAGATCCGGGACCGCATGGCTCGCGACGAAACGTCGGAGGAGAGCGTCCGCGCCCTGATCGACCTGGCACTCTCGCGCGGTGGCTCCGACAACGTGACCGCGGTCATGGGGAAGATCCGGGCGAAGCAGGACTGAGGGCAGGCCGAGGGCCCTGCACTGACTGCGACCTGGCAGAGCCGGCACGGGCGGGCAGGCGGTCGGAGCGCGGCTGGGTCCAGCAGCCAGCCCGAGCCCCCGCCCCAGCCCCAGCCCCAGCCCCAGCACCAGCACCAGCACCAGCACCAGCCCCAGCGCCAGCATGCTGCTGCAGCAGCAGCATGCAGCAATCAGCACGCTGCTGATGCTATGTTGAGCAGATGCTCGTCCATCGCGTTCCGGACGTCACGCCTGCCGATGCGGAACGGCTCCTCGCCGACCACTGGGGGATCCGCGCCGCCCGCCTCGAACCGCTCCCGGGTGAACGCGACCGGAACCTGAGCGTCTGGACGCCGGAGGGTTCGCGGTTCGTCCTGAAGGTGGCCGGCCCGGAAGAGGACGGGAGCGCCGACCTGCAGACGGCCGCCCTGGAGCGGGTGCTCGCCACCCCCGGTGCGCCGGTGGTTCCGGCGCCGGTCCCCACCGCCACCAGTTGCCCCACTCGATCCCCGGCAATCGCCGCCCGTTGCGCGGGCGTCAGGCGCATCCAGTCCCCGGCGAAGTCGTCCGCTCCAGGCGCAGGTGCATGATCGAGCAGCCTTCGGCGCGCTTGTGCCGTTCGAACACCGTCTCGAAGCGTACCGGCACGTCGAGCAGGTAGCCGGCAGGGTGCAGGCTGCGCCACAGGCCGGGCAGGGTGCTGACGTTGGCCAGCACCTGCATGGCGTAGTTGTGCGTGTCGCTGGCGAAGACCAGGATGCAGCCGGGCGCCGCGATGCGGGCGA
>JABWBJ010000124.1 GCA_013360595.1 Gemmatimonadaceae bacterium
CTGTCGTTTCTCGCGGCCGCGGCGCACGGCCAGCGCCGGGGCGACATCGCCTGCGGCGACCCCGGGGACCGCGAGGTCCGGCAACTCCGGTTCATCGGCAACACGGCCCACACCGACTTCGCGCTCGAACGCGGCATCATCACCACGCCGTCCACCTGGTGGCGCCGCAACTTCTTCGGGCTGGGCCAGAAGTACTGCCTGGACTCCCTGGCCGTGGTGGACGACTCGGCGCGGATCGACTACCTGTACAAGCGCACGGGGTATCCCGACGTCCGGGTCCGCTACGCCATCCGCCCAGCCGGCGCCGGCCGCGTGGTCGTCGACTTCCACGTCGAGGAAGGGGCGCCGATGCTCATGGACTCGGTCACCGTGCGATGGGATCCTTCCTTCCCGGTGCCCGATTCGGCTCGTTATGCACGGAACCTGCCGATCCGGGTCGGGGACCGCTTCGACATCACGGTCTTCGAGGCGGCGCGGGACAGCCTGCGCCGCCGGCTCCACGACAACGGGTACCCGCAGGCCGAAGTGCTCCGGAACTACGACACCCGCGAAGCCGAGCACCGGGCCAGCGTCACGTTCGACGTGCTGCCGGGACCGCGGCAGTGGATCGGGCGGATCAACATCCCGGCGCCGATTCCGCCGGCCGCCGATGGGCGCCCGCGCATCGACACCGCGCGGGTCCGCGCCAACCTCGGCGTGCGGGAAGGGGACCTATATAATGAAAGCGCCCTCTCCAGCGCCCGACGCGGCCTCTTCAATACGGATGCCTTCCGGTTCGTCGGCATCGCGCTCGACTCGGCCAGCCTGGACGACGGCGACAGCCTGGTCACCATCAACGTCTCCCTGGCTGAATCGCAGCTCATCGCGGTGCGCGGCGCCATCGGCTGGGCGAACCTGGACTGCCTCCGCGCCCAGCTCACCTACACCAACTACAACTTCCTCGGCCTCAACCGGCTGGACCTGAACACGCGGGTCTCGAAGGTGGGGACCTCGGAACCGACGGGTTGGGCGAGAGGGATCTGCACCCGCGAACTCCTCGAGGACGAGGTCAGCGACACGCTGAACTACTATGCGGGCGTGACCTTCACGCGCCCGGCGCTCTTCGGGCTCAAGGTGGTGCCCTCGGTCTCCGTATACGGGGAGCGCCGATCGGAGTTCCGCGCCTACCTCCGGGACACGCCGATCGGCGTGATTGCGTCGGCGCTGCAGGGCACGGGGACGGCCATGCCGATGACGTGGTCGTACCAGCTCGAGTACGGCCGCACGGCTGCCGAGCCGGCCTTCTTCTGCGCCGTGTTCAACGTGTGCGAGAGCGAGGTGCGACAGCGGCTCGAACGGTACACGCGGAGCGCCGTGGTCGGCTGGGCCGCGACCCGGGGCACCGTGACCAACCTGAGCAACCCGACCACGGGCTGGGTGGCCCGCCTCGACCTGCGCCACGCGTCGCCGGTGGTTGGCGGGCAGCCCGACGCGAGCTTCAATCGCGCCACGGTCGACGTCTCCTGGTACCGCCCGGTCTGGTCCGGTGCGCTCGCGCTGCGATTCCGTGCCGGGACCGTCTTCGGTTCGCAACTGGCCCTCACCGGCGCGCCGAGCTTCATCCCGGTGCAGGAGCGGCTGTACGCCGGGGGACCGAACTCGGTTCGCGGGTTCCGCCAGAACGAGATGGGACCGGCGATCTACGTTCCGCTCGGCGTGGACTCGATCGCGATCGACGACACACTCCAGTACTGGCGGGCGAACATCAAGCGGTTCGACGAGCGCGCGATCGTCCCGTCCGGCGGCGACAACCTGGTGGTCGCGAACGCGGAACTGCGGCTCCGGAGCCCGGCGTATCCGGAGATCCTCCAGTACGCGCTCTTCGTGGACGCCGGACAGGTGTGGAACAGCGGCCGGACGGGCGCCAGCGTGACCGTTCGAGACGTGCAGATCACGCCGGGCATCGGCCTGCGGGTCTTCACGCCGGTGGGTCCGATCCGCGTGGACGTCGGCTACAATCGATATCGCCGGGCGGCCGGCCCGGCGTACATCTCGGAGGGGCTGTCCGGCAACCTCATCTGCGTGAGTCCGGACAACACGCTGCGGGTCCGGCTCGGCAACGAAGCGCTGGGCATCCCGGCCACGCAGGAGCCTGGCGAGTGCCCGGCGAGCTACCGGCCGAAGTACAGCGGGAACTTCTTCCGGCAGCTGACGTTCCAGTTCAGCATCGGACAGCCGTTCTGAAGCCATGAGTCTCCGCCGCCGCGTCTTCCTCGCTTTCGCCGCGATCGTGGCCGGCACGCTGGGCGTGCTGGTCATCGGCGTGGCGACGCTGACGCGCACGGAGTGGGGGCGGGGCCGGCTGGCGGGTTTCGTGCTCGGCCAGGCCAACAACGCGATCCGGGGCGGCACCCTGCACGTCGGCCGGATCGACGGGTCGATCTTCACCGGCCTCCGCATCGACACGCTGGAGATCCGCGACCGGAACGACTCGCTGTTCGTGGCGGCGGCGCGCCTGGAGGTGGACTACGACCCCCGCGATCTGCTGGAGCGGCGCCTCCTGCTCCGCCGCGTCCGGCTGGGCCGCCTGGTGGCGAACCTGTTCGAGGACTCGGTGGGGATGTTCAACTTCCGGCGGATCTTCCCCTCGGGCCCGCCGGGGCCGCCGGGCCCGCCGCGGCGCGACTTCGGCCACTTCATCAAGCTCGAGGACGTGATCGTGGACTCGGCGCAGGTCACACTCACGACGCGCTGGCGTCCGGACACGAGCCTGACGAGGGCCGAGCAGGACAGCATAACGCGGTTCAACCTGGGGCGCGCCGACAAGGAGTACTGGCGGGGACCGGGAACGATCTACGAGACGCGCCGGTGGACGAACGGCCGCATCGACCTGGACAGCGCCCGGCTCGACGACCGGCAGCCCGGCGGGCGCACGTTCGCCATCCGCCACCTGTCGATCGACGAGAGTGACCCGCCGTTCGAGTTCCGGAACGCGCGCGGATTCGTGCGGATCCAGGGCGACTCGATCTGGCCCGATATCCCCCACTTCGAGCTGCCGGGTTCGGCGGGGAGTCTGACGGGCAAGGTCTGGTGGGGCCCCGGGCGGCCGACGCGTTTCGATCTCGCGATCGCCGGTGACACCGTCTCGATGGCCGACATTGCGTGGGTCTATCCCACCCTGCCGGTCACGGGCGGCGGGCGCATGAAGCTCGCCATCCGGAGCCAGCGCGACGCCCGCATCATCGACTACGTCCTCACGGACATCGACGTGCGCACGACCGGCTCGCGCTTGCGCGGCGCCATGACATTCGGCGTCGGCGGCCCGGTGACCATCCTCAAGGACGTGGACCTGTCGGCGCAGCCGGTGGACTTCGCGCTCATCGAACAGCTGTCGGGCGAGCCGCTGCCGTACCCGTGGCGGGGCACGATCACGGGAACGCTGATCGCGCGGGGGGGACCGCTGGACCAGTTCGTCGTGGACACCTCGGATCTCGTCTTCCGCGACGCGAACGTGCCGGGCGCGGTGACCATCGGCCAGCTCCGCGGCATGATGAACATCGTGGAACCGTCGCTGACGGTGTTCAACGGCGTGGACGTCCACCTGGACCAGCTCGACCTGCGCACGCTCCAGTTCCTGATGCCGAAGTTCCCGCGGCTGAACGGCCTCGTGGCGGGCCGGGCGACGCTGGATTCGTCGTGGCTGGACGTCCGCTTCCGCAACGCCGATCTCACGCACACCGACGGCTCCGGGCCCGTCACGCGCATGACCGGCGCCGGACGGGTGACGTTCGGCGAGACGACGACCACGTACGACGTGGCGCTCAACGCGCAGCCGTTCTCCTTCACCACGTTCGGGCGGGCATACGTGGAGACCCACGTGCCGCTCAAGGGCGAGTACGCGGGACCGATCCGCCTCCAGGGAACGACGCAGGATCTGGCGGTCACCACCGAGCTCCGGGGACCGGCGGGACTCCTCGCGTACGACGGCCGCGTGGACGGCGACTCGATAGGCGGGTACGGGGCGGACGGCGTGCTGAGCTTCGCGGGGCTCGACCTGCGGACGCTCCTCGACACCGCCGTGACGCCGGTGACGTCGCTCAACGGCGCGCTGACGCTGGCCGTGCGCGGCGATTCGCTCTACAATCTGGCCGGCGCGGCGGAACTGGCGCTCGAGCGGTCGCGCTTCGACTCCATCCTGGTCCGGGAAGGGTCGCGTGTGCAGATGCGCTTCGGTGACGGGCGCCTGCGGTTGTTCGGCGAGGATACCATCGGACTCGCGGACGCCCGCATCGTGGCCTCGGGCGGGTTCGGACTCGGCGGTGGCGTGCGCGACTCGCTGCTGCTCCGGGTGACGGCGGGATCGCTGGCCGATCTGCGACGATACCTCGACGTGACGCCGCTGGACACGCTCGAAGGAGTGATCAACGGGCGCGTGGTGGTGACCGGGAACGTGGATTCGCTCGACGTGGACGGCGCCATCACGGCCCGGGACGTCCGGTTCCCCGGACTCGTGGCCAGCAAGGTCACCGTGAGTCCGACGCTTACCAACGTGACCACGGCCATCGGCGGGCGGATCGCGCTCGACTCGGATACCCTCACGCTGGGCGGCGTCCGGTTTCGTGACGTCGACGGCGCGGTCAACCTCGTCGCTGGGCGCGCCGGGGACTACTCGCTGCTGGCGAGCCAGATCAACGGCCCCGTCATCGCGTCCGGCGGCTCGATCGCGATCGAAGGTGATACAACCACCGTGCGGCTCGACTCTCTGTCGATCCGGCTCGACGACAAGCGGTTCACGCTGCAGCGGCCATCGGCGATCCGGGTGGAGAAGGAACGGATCGTGGTGGACACCGTGCTCCTGGCGGCCGACGGGGCGTCGGCGTCGTTCGCTGCCGATCTGCCGGACAGCCTGCCGATCGTGGTCCGCCTGGCGGTGCGGGCGCTGCCGCTGTCGGACCTGTCGAAGATTGCCCAGGCGCGGTTGCCTGTCGGCGGCGACCTGACCGCGACCATCGACGTGATCGGCACGCGCGCGAATCCACGCATCTCCGCCAACGCATCGCTGTCGGGCGTGACGGCCGGGGACGTCGAGGTGGCGCAGGTGGTGATGACCGGCTCGTACGCGGACCGTCGCGTTCGCGCCGAGGGGCGCGTCGTGCAGGCGGATACGACCGTGCTGCGCGTGGAGGGGCACTACCCGATCGATCTCTCGCTCGAAGCGCGCGACCGGCGCCTGCTCGACGACACGATGCGGGTGCGGGTGACGTCGCCCCGTGTGGGCCTCGAGATCCTGGAGTCGTTCACCGATGCGATCCGGTCGGCGAGCGGCTCATTCACTTTGAACGCCGAGCTGGCCGGGGCGGCCGGGCGCGCGGTGCTGAACGGAGGGCTGCGGGTCGAGGATGGGCGGGCAACGCTGCCCGGCATGGGGATCACGCTGCGCAACATCCACGCCAGCGTCGCCGCGGTGGACGACACCGTGCGGATCGACTCCCTGTCGATGCGTTCGGGACCGGAGCCTGACGACACGTTCTCGGCGACGGGAACGATCGCGCATCCGCTCAATCGCGACAGCGTGGCCTTCGACCTGCGCCTGCGGGCGCGGGAGTTCCACGCCATCGGGCTTCCGCGGACGGTCGCCGACCTCTACGTCTCGGCCAACATCGACTGGAAGGGGACCGACCGCGCCTCGGTCGCGACCGGGAACGTGGAGGTCGACCGCGGCACGATCGCGCTGCCCGAGGCGCTGGACAAGGAGCTGTACAGCCTGCCGCCGCGCGAGTTCAGCTTCGACGAACCCGGTGTGTCGCGGCTGGGGATGGTTCCGAGCCCGATGACGCGGTTCCTCGCCGGCCTGTCGGCCCCGGACGTCCGCATCACGATGGGTCCGCAGGTCTGGCTGCAGTCGCGCGACGCCCGCATCAAGCTGGGCGGGAGCGTCAACGTGCGCGTCGACACCGCCTCGGTCTTCACCGAGAACCAGCTGGTTTTGACCGGCGAGCTGCAGACGGAACGGGGGACGTACCTGCTGGTGGTGAGCCCGGTGCAGCGCACGTTCCAGGTGGAGTCCGGCACCCTGCGGTTCACCGGGGAGCGCGGGTTCAACCCGGAGCTCGATATCCGCGCCGTGTACACGTCGCGCGTGGTGAGCCAGGCGTACGGCGGGAGCAACGACATGCGGATCGGCGTCCACATCACCGGGACCCTGGCCAATCCGGTGCCGATTCTCTACGCGGCCGACTCGCTGCTGGGGCTCTCGGACTCCGACCTCCTGAGTTACGTGCTGTTCGACCAGCCGAGCTTCAACGTGGGAAGCGGACCGTCGAGCCTGACGCGGCTGCTGGTGAACTCCTTCTCGAGCTTCGCGAGCGCGCAGGCGACGCGATTGAGCCTGGTGGACGTCGTGCAGCTGCAGACCGCGCAGGGGTCGGCGCTGGGCGGGTCGCCGTACGACATCGGGCTCGAGGGGGCGCAGCTGGCGATCGGAAAGCAGCTGGGTGACCGGGTGTTCGTGTATCTCACGTCGGGGCTCTGCCAGGTCGGCCAGCTGCTGAACTTCGGATCGGGGGAAGGGACGGGCACGCCCTTCTGGCAGACGCTCGGCATCAAGTCCGAGTGGCGATTCGGGCGGACGTCGGCGAGCGGCGTTTCCTTCTCGTACGAACCGTCGTTCGACAAGCTGCTGTGCACGGCGGCGGCCGGCGACCGCGCGTTCTCGACCTCGAACAAGCAGTGGGGCTTCGACCTGTTCAGGACGTGGCGGCGGTAGGCTTTGTGGCTGGTTGCTGGTGGCTGCCTGCTGGGGCTGCTGCTGGTTGCTGGTGCGGGTTGCTGGTGCGGGTTGCTGGTGCGGGTTGCTGGTGCGGGTGCTGGTGCTGGGTGCTGGGTGCTGGCTGCTCCAGGCCAAGCTGACGTCGGCAGCGGCAGCAGGGAGCAATCAGCAACCAGCGGCTGTTAGCCACCAGCCCGAGCCGCTTGCGGCAGCGGCAGCAGGGAGCAATCAGCAACCAGCGG
>JABWBJ010000125.1 GCA_013360595.1 Gemmatimonadaceae bacterium
GCGAGTGACCGCGGAAACGGCCGGAGTCAGCGCGGATTGGTGCCCTGGCGTATCCGCGGTGATTCGCGTTCTCCGCGGTGACTCGTTCTTCCTGAAAAGCGAGTGACCGCGGGAACGGCCGGAGTCAGCGCGGAACGGATGCCACCGGTCTCGGATGCGTGATCCGCGGTGATTCGCGTTCTCCGCGGTGACTCGCTCTTCCTGAAAAGCGAGTCGCCGCGGAAACGGCCGGAGTCGGCGTGGAACGGATGCCACCGGTCTCGGATGCGTGATCCGCGGTGATTCGCGTCCTCCGCGGTGACTCGCTCTTCCCGAAAAGGAGAGTCGCCGCGGAAACGGCCGGAGTTGGCGCGGATTGGTCGCTCCCTGGCAGCTTTGGCGTATCGGCGGTGTTCCGTGAACTGCAGGAGGAGAAGGCCTGCCGTGAACGCTGGCGCCCGTGCGGACACCTCCGCTGAACTCCCGCGATCGCTTCGGCGACCTCCTGGTTTCGCTCTATCCACTTTCCTGGCGCGCTATTCTCGCCAGCTGGTTCAGGTGGAGCAGGTCGTGGCCGGCGTACAACCTGAGCTGGTGGGCCAGGCTCTCCTCGCCGCGCTCCACGTGCAGGCCGATGCGTTGCAGGTCAGCCGGGGACGCGCGTTCGACCAGGCGGAGGTTGGCGCGGCGCAGGACACCGAACATCGCCACCGAGTCGGCGGGCCGTATCTCGGCGTAGCCGAGCCGCCGCGCCCAGGCGTCCTGGTCATAGCCGGTGAGCGCCGGGCGGTCCTGGGCCAGGATCAGTCGCAGCCGCCAGCCCCAGACCAGGTCGGAATCGGCCAGATGGGCGAGGACTTCCCCCATCGACCATTTTCCGCGGGCCTCGGGGCGGGCGAGGACGTCCGCGGGCGTGTCAGCGAGCACGCGTTCGAGCCTGCCGGGCGTCGCACGCAGGACATCGAGAGGATCCTGGTCGCCCAGGAGGCCGAGGACGGCGGTGACGTACGCGGCGGCCTGTTCGCGGGCCGCGCCGGCCGGATTGGTGAAGACGGACATGGGAGACAGGGCGGGATCGAGGAGCTTACTCGCGATCGGCACGGCGCGTAAGCGCCGACCCTGTGCCTAACGCACGTGGAGCCTCCGCGCGAGATCGACCGTCTCGCGGCCCGGAGATCCCAGTCCCTCGCGGCGGTATGCCGCCTCGAGGCGCGCCAGCACCCGAGACGCGCCCTCCCGGTCCCCGGACTCCGCCAGCGCCGACATCAGCCGGCGGGAGGCGCCCTCCCGCAACGGTTCGCGCTCGACCAGGGCCTCGAAGGCGGCGATCGCCTCGGGAAGGCGGCCGGCCTTCTGCAGGGCTGCCCCCTGCGCGTCCAGCAGGTCCGCATGCAGCGACGCGAGCCGATCCCTGATCTCGTACTGCCAGTCGCCCGGGCTCTCGCCGGCCAGGTACTCACCGCGGTACACGGCCAGCGCCGCCGCCAGTTCATCGAGCGGTGCTTCGCCCCGGCGCGTGGCGCGCAGCGCGCGCCCCGCCGCCTGCTCGAAGGTCATCGCGTCGAGTTCGGCGCCACCGGGCACCGCCAGCACATAGCGCTCCCGCTCGAACCGGATCCAGTCAGGATGCCCCAGCGCCCGCCTCAGGTGATGGAGGGCGACATGAAAGCTGTTCCGCAGCTGGGCCGATGACGCGTCGGGCCAGAGCGCTACGCCGATCTCCTCCCGCGTCGAGCCCTCCGGATGCCAGAGCAGGAAGAGGAGAAGTTCGCGCGCCTTGGAGCTGCTCCAGGTCTTGCGCGACATCGGCGCGCCGGCGGCGACGATCTCCAGGCCGCCCAGTGTGCGCACGGCCAGCCGTTCGGTCGCGGCCGGCGGCACCGCCGCCTCCGGGATGCGCCACGTTCCGGTGTCGCTGCTGCGGTCGGGCGCATCGTCATTCCCCAGCCGCTCGCCGACCGCGAGCGCCAGGTCGATCGCCTCGGGGATCTCGAGCGCCCGCCCCTCGGCCACGATGCGCTCGAACCGCGAGGCGCCCAGGGCGGCGACGGCCTTCTGCAGGTGTGGGGCGTAGTGCGCCTTGTCCACTCCCCACATCTCGGCGCCGATCTGGGCGCGAATCGCCTCGGCCGCCCCGTGCAGCCGCGCGGTGTCTTCCCACGCCGATTCGGCGGCGGCGCTCGACCCCATCAGTTCGAGCCCCCGCGAGATGAACAGGAGCATCGGGTCGGCGCGCATCGCCCCGAAGGCTTCGGCCAGCAGCGACCGCGTCCTCCGCCAGTCGCCCGTGCGCGCCACGATGGAGGCCAGCTGCTGGAGCGCGATGCCCAGCTCGCGCGAAAGTCCGAAGACTCGAGCCACGCGCACGCCTTCTTCCGTGACGGCAATGGCGCCCTCGAGGTCGCCCCGCTGGACGAGCGCCTGGCCGTGGAGCAGGAAGTTGAGACGGAGCGCGTAGAGATCGTTCGTCTGCTCCATCCAGGGCCGCGCGCGGAGAATCACCTCGAGGGCCGAGGCATCCCCCGCCTGGTTGAGGGCCATGCCGAGGTAGTTCCTGACGTTCGTCAGCAGCAGCGGATCTCCCTCGCGCTCGGCGATCTGCTCCGCCTCCTCGAGATGCCTTCGCGCGTCGTCGCACCGCCCCTGCAGCGCCGCAATGGCGCCCGCCGAGAAGAGCAGATACGCCCTGTCGAGCGTCGGGGCCTGCGCCTCGGGCAGCGCCAGCGCTCCGGCCAGCCACTGTTGCGCCTCGGGCCACTGCCCGGAACTGAACCAGAACCAGTGCAGGAGGCCCACGATACGCAGGTGGATCTGGACGTCGCAGTGACGGCTGCACGACATCGCCGTCCGGAGATTCTCGAGCTCCGGCGTGAGGCGCTCCATCGCCGCCGGCCGCGACCGCGTTCGCAGCAGGGGCTCCACCTCCCGGATCAGCGCACCGTAGTACGCGGCGTGGCGCCGCATCCTGGTGTCCGTCTCCCCCAGCTCCGCCAGGCGCTCGGCCGCGTATTCGCGGATCGTCTCCAGCAGGCGGTAGCGCGACTGCCCGGTGGCATCGATGACTTCGACCATCGACCGGTCCACGAGGGCGGCCAGCAGATCCAGCACCTCCTCGGTCGCGATCGGATCCCCGGCGGTGACCGCTTCCACCGCCTCGAGCGTGAAGCTCCCGCGAAACACGGACAGGCGGGCCAGCAACACGCGCTCCCGCCGCTCCAGGAGTTCGTGGCTCCAGTCGATCGTCGCCCGGAGCGTCTGCTGCCGCGGCAGGGCCGCGCGATTCCCGGTCGTGAGGAGCCGGAAACGGTCGTCGAGCCGCTGCGCGATCTGCTCGGGCGTCAGCGCGCGGAGTCGCGCCGCCGCCAGCTCCAGGGCCAGCGGCAAGCCATCGAGCCTCGCGCACACCTGGTGAACCGCCGGCCGGTTCGCGGCGGTCAGCCGGAACGAGGGCGCCGCGGCCTGACCACGCTGGACAAAGAGCTGCACGGCCTCGGGTTCGTCCGCCGAGCCCGCCACGGATGTCATGGAGAGCGGCGGGACGAGCCACGCCGTTTCGCCATTGACACCCAGCGCGGCCCGGCTGGTCACGAGGATCCGCACCTGGTCCGACGCCCGCAGCAGCGCGTCGACGAAGGTCGCGCACGCGTGCAGGAGGTGCTCGGCATTGTCGAGCACCAGCAGCAGTGGCCGCCCAGCGAGTTCCCGGGCGATGAGCTCGGCGGGCGGGGCGCTGGACTCGTCCCGGAGACCGAGCGCGGCCAGCACGGTGTCCCCGACCAGCGCCGGTTCGGAGAGCGCGGCGAGTTCGACCCAGACGCCTGGCTGTCCGCGCGTGGCGGCCTCGCGGCCCGCCACTTCCAGCGCCAATCGCGTCTTCCCGCTCCCGCCGGCGCCCGTCAGCGTGAGCAGGCGCGTCGACTCGAGGGCGCTGCGGATCAGGGCGATCTCGCGCTCACGTCCGACGAACGGCGTGAACTGGGCCGGCGCATTCTTCAAGGCGGCGCCGGTGACATCCATGGGCGTGGGGGCCGTGGGAGGAGGCAGCCCTGTGGAAGCACGACGGACTACCCACCGGCGCCCAGGACCGCGCGTTCGAATCAGGCGCCAAGCCTAGTCGGGGGCCCGGGCAAGTCAATGACCCGGACCGACGGTCCCCCTGGCGTCAGGCAAAATCGTACCGGCGTCGATCACGCCATCCGCCGGCAGCACCACGACACGGCTGAATCGACCGGGCTGTTGATCGAGCGCCGACCGGGCGTCATCGGAATGGGTGGAGTCCACGACAAGGATCGGAGACTCCAGACCAAGGCCGTCCGCGAACTCGGCGACCATGGCAGGCGACTCCAACGACGGCGCCAGCACCCGGAACCGCGACCGGAGTTGGTCGAGGACGCCCAGTCGCAGGTGCTCGGGGAGGAGGAGCACCACCGGGGGGCCTGTGCCGGCCACCTGGTAGTGCGTGGTTGTCGATCCGGTCACCACGGACGCCTGAGCGATGTGCGACATGGGAGCCCGATGATGCGCCCGAGCGCTTAGCGGGCGCTTAATCCGGACGGGCGCGACGCCGGTAAGCGCGGGCTAAGCGGGGGCGGTGAAACTCCTCCGCGTTCGATCGACTTCCTGTCGCCTCGAGGATTCGCCCATGACACGCACACTCCACAGTCCCCTCCGGCGCACGACGGCCATCGCCGCGACCACGGCTGCCCTGCTGGTCGCGATGGCAACCCTCGCGTGCACCGATGTCACGAACCCGCCCCCGCCTCCGCCCCCGCCGCCCACCGTCGCCCGGGTCGTCGTGCGGCCCGCCACGAGTACCCTGGAGGTGGGCGACCAGCAGGCCTTCACGGCCCGGGTGCTGGATATCGATGGCAACGATCTCGAGGGGTACTCGGTCGCATGGTCCTCGACCAGTACGCAGGTCGCCACCGTTTCGTCCACTGGGCTGGTCACTGCCATCGGCGAGGGCACGACGTCGATCCGTGCCTCCGCCGGCGGCAGGATCGGCGCTGGGGTGCTCACGGTTCGGCTGGCGCCCGTCGCCACCCTCGAGGTGTCACCCCCCGAAGCGACACTCGCGGAGGGCGGGGCCCGGGTGCTCACCGCCGTCGCGCGCGACGCCGCCGGCCGGGAACTGACCGGACGCGCGGTGACGTGGGCGTCCGCGAACCCGTCCGTCGCCACCGTTTCGCCGAGCGGGCTGGTGACGGCCGTCATGCCGGGCACGGCCATCATCCAGGCAGCCGTCGAATCGAAAGTCGCCGAGTCCCGAATCACCGTCACGGCCGCCGCGGTCGAGCGGGTGGAGCTCTCGCAGGCCGCGCTGAACCTGTTCGAAGGCGAGAGCCGGATCCTGACCGCGGTCGCGAAGGACGCGAACGGCCGTGTACTGCCGGGGCGTCCCGTCGAGTGGTCCAGCACCGATCCCTCCTCGGTGTCGGTCGACGCGCTAGGCCGGGTGACCGCGATCCGTGCCGGACGCGCCGAGATCGTGGCGACGATCGACAGCCGCAGCGCCACGGCGCTCATCACGGTCGCCCGGGCGCCCGTTGCCAGCATCTCCATTGCCCCGACCAGCGCCGTCGTCGAGATCGGCGAGCAGCGGCAGTACAGGGCGCAGCTGAAGGACGCGCTCGGCAACGTGCTCGAGGGCCGGACGGTGACCTGGTCGGTCGACTACCCCACGGCGAGCATCACGCCGGGTGGAGTACTGACCGGCGTTCGAAACGGCTACGTCACCGTTTGGGCGACGAGCGAAGGCGTCGTGGCCGGCGTCGGCGCCACGATCGTGATGCCGGAGCCAACGACGCACGACCTGGTCTACCACCGGCTGAGTGGAACCGGCGCCTCGGAGATCTTCATCCTGCAGCCAGGGGCGGGCGTTGCGCCGACCCGGCTCAATGCCGGGAGCGTTTCCCGCTCGCCGGCGCCATCGCCCGATGGGTGGCGCGTCGCCTTCGCCGTGTCGATGGAGGTGCTCGGCACCGGCGATCGGATCGACGACATCTTCGCCGTGGACCGTGACGGGCGGAACATGCAGCGCCTGACGAGCGGCGCGGGGTACGACGATTCGCCCGCCTGGTCGCCGACGGGAGGGCGGATCGCCTACCACCACTGGGAGACCGGCGGCCGGTCGGACATCTGGGTGATGAATGCCGACGGGACGAATCCGGTGAACCTGACGGCCGACCTGCACGCCTCGGGCTTCCGGCGCGCGCCGGCGTGGAGCCGCGACGGCACGCGCATCGCGTTCGCACAGTCGGAGTACGGCCCCGAAGGCACGACCGCCTCGATCTGGATCATGAATGCCGACGGCTCGCACAAGCGCCGCCTGACCAGCACGCTCACGGGTTTCGACAGCGCACCCACCTGGTCGCCGGATGGCATCCACCTCGCCTTCAGCCGGTACTACGGCGTCCATGGCGATATCACGATCATCGACACGAACACCGGCGCCACGTCCCGCCTCGCGCTCGAGGGCTTGCAGGTCGGCGCGTCGTGGTCACCCGACGGATCCCTGATCGCGTTCACCCAGAGCGGCTCGGGGAACATCTACACCGTGCGTCCTGACGGAACCAACCTGCGCCTGCGCACCGTCGACCCCGCCTGGGGCGGCGGGCTCGCGCCGGCCTGGATTACCCGCCGCTGACCGGAGGCTACGACCATGACACGACTGATTCCCCTTCCGCTGCTCGCCGCGCTCGTGCTGGCCACGGCGTGCGCCACCACCGGAGCGACGCTGGGCTCCGGCGTGGGAGACACGTTCCCGGAGCATGCCCCCTGGTATGCCGGGCGTTCGATGGCTGAACTCGGGCGCGACTCGACCGTGATCGGACACGTCGCGCTTGCCGTTCAGCCGCGCGCCGCGGCGCCGGCGGGTTTCGATCCGCCGGCGGCCGCCGGGTCGGCATTGGACCAGCTGGTGGCGTCGATGAACGCGTACCTCGACGGCCTGGGCGTCACGCGCCCTCTGC
>JABWBJ010000126.1 GCA_013360595.1 Gemmatimonadaceae bacterium
GGCGCCGGGGGCGCGGCCGGCCAGGGCCCGGCCGGGCCTCGCCAGGCGTTCGTCGCCGGGGATGTCTTCCTCGGCCAGAACTTCACCGCCGGCCAGGACGGTCCCACCTGCGGCATCGTGACGCCTAACGCACCACCGTCCGGCCACCTGTTCATGCAGATCGCGGGCTGGCCCACCAACTCGCAGGGATTCATGGGGCCGGGGACCTACACCCGTCCGCTCCTGAACGGCCCGAATGGCTCGGCGGCGGGCCAGGTGCTGATCTCGACCATCGCCAACAGCTTCACCACCTACTACGCCCGCACCAATCCGCCGCGCATCGGCCAGCCCGGCGGCATGAGCACCGGGTGGGACCTCAACCTCGCCAGCGTCCAGGAAGGGGGAATGTTCCCCAACATCGAGTCCTTCGCGATCTGCTTCCTGAACGAGAACCCGTCGCCCGGCGGCGCCAGCGGCATCGTCGTTCAGCAGCGCGACAACTTCGGCGTGGTGTGGGCCGAGGAAACCATCACCGGGCCTGGCGGGCCCATCACCGACGGCCGCGCCGGCTGCCGAGCGTTCGGAAAACACCTGAACACGACCCACATCAGGTGGTTCCGGACGGGGGCGGGCACGACAGAGGTGGACTGGATCGCGTTTACGAAGAAGCTGACTCCATAAGCGGCGCTCGTTGCTCCGCGCTCGGCGCTCAGTACCGTCCCAGATCCTTCGCGATCACGACGCGACCCGCGAATCCGCCCCGCCGGATCCCGTCGATGACCTCCTGCTCGCTCGCGCCCATGAAAAGGACGTGCGAGAGCAGGAGGAGGGCCGGTTGCGCGGCCGCCGCCAGGCGCCCGAGCTCGACGTCGGACGTGTGCACTTCACGGAGGTAGCGCGGCCACAGCTCTCCGCCCGGTCGCGGTTCGGGCGCCATCCTGGTTTCCGGGTACACCTCGTGCACGAGGACGTCGGCGCCTGACGCCGCGCGTTCCAGCGCTTCGCTGTACCGCGTGTCGCCGGAAATCACGATGCGGCGCGCCGGCGTGTCGATGCGATAGGCGAATGCGTGCTCCCATTCGCCGTGCGGCACCCGGATCGCGGTGACCCGCACGCCGCCGCTGTCGAACACCACGCCCCCGGTGACGTCCCGCACGTCCGTGCGATAGCCGCCCGGGCGCCCGCGCTCGAGGCCGTTGACGCGAACGGCCGTGTCCTGTGACCAGGCCGCTTCGAACAGGCGCGTCATGCGCTGCAGGCCCGGCGGACCGACGAGCCGCATCGGCGAGGAGCGCCCCATCACCCAGGACGTGAAGATCAGGTCCGGCAGGCCTAACGTGTGGTCGGAATGCAGGTGCGTGATGAAGGCCGCCGTGACCCCGTCGATCGGCAGTCCCGCGGCCGCCATCCGGCGTATGACCCCGGGGCCGGCATCGAAGAGGAAGACCCGGCGCCCCACCACCACGGCCGTCGCCGGCCCTGAGCGCTCCGGATGCGGTACGGGCGTCCCGGTACCGAGCGTGATGACGAGCGTCGAGTCGCCGGGCGGGAAGGCCGGCCCGCCGGGAAACACCCGCTGGGCGTCGGCGCGCTGCCCGAGCAGCATGAGGAACGCCGCAGCCACTCCAACCATCCTCATCGTCTCTCCTCGGCTTGAGGCGGTCCGCCGCCGCTGGACCGTGGGTGCTCTGCGCTCAGTACCTCACCCCGAGCTTGGCCAGCGCCGGCGCCGGACACCCGTTCCACTGCGCCACCGGACGGTTCCCCAGGTACTGCAGATCCTCCACGCCCATCCGGCTGGACCAGAACCCGGACGCCGTGAAGTTCCGGAAGTTGGTGAAGAACCGCACCCCGGCCTGCATCTCCGGGCGCGCCAGCCGCGGCCACGCGATGTCGTCGAGCACCGCCGTCCGCTGCGCCGCGTCGCAGTCGACGAAGACCCGGTTGAACCGCTTCCGGCACTCGTCGTCCAGCCAGGCGAGCCCCGTGCGCATCCAGGTCCGCATGTTCTCGCGCGTCTCCATGAACACGTCCATGAACTCCGGCACGCGTGCGTCCGTGGCGCTCCCCGACCGCGCGTCGCGCGGAATGACGAGGTCGACCAGCACGTTCACGGTGCGCCACTCGGCGGCCGTGAACACCTTCGGCTGGTAGGCCTGCCCGCGCTGTTCGAGTCGCTCCAGCAGCGCCCGGGTCCGGGCCGACGTGTCTTCGAGATCGGCCGCGGTGACCGCGAACGCCGACAACGGCGCCGCCGCCATGACCTTGAGAAAATCCCTTCGATCGTTCATCGAGTCCTCCGCGAAGTCCTCATCCTGGCGCTCGCCGCTCTGCGCTCACAGCTCGGCTCGGCGCCGCAGCTCGAGCACCCGGTCCGCCGTCCGCATCGCCAGCGCCATGATCGTCCACGTCGGGTTCTTGTCCGCCTGCGACACGAAGGGACCGCCGTCCGCGACGAACAGGTTCCGGCAGTCCCACGCCTGGCACCATGAATTCAGCGCCGACGTCCGGGGATCGCTCCCCATCCGCACCGTTCCGAGCTCGTGGATGATCGACCCGCCGGTCGCGATCCCGTACCCCCGCTCGCGCGTCGGCATCGCCGAGAACACCTCGCCGCCCATCTCCGCCACCAGCGCCCGGAACGTCTCCTGCATGTGCTTCACCTGGTTGATCTCGTGGTCGGTCCACTTCCAGTGGAAGCGGAGGACCGGAATCCCGTACTTGTCCTTGACCTCGGGGTCCAGCTCGCAGTAGCAGTCCTCGTTCGGAATCTGCTCGCCGCGCCCCGAGAATCCGATCGTGCTGCCGTAGTAGCGGCGGTAGTCGTTCTTGAGCTGCGCGCCATACCCGCCGCCGGGCTCGTACCGCTCGATGCCGCCCATGAACCCGTACGACGGCACGCCCAGGCCGCCCCAGACCTCGATGTGGTAGCCGCGCGGGAAGTCGAGCCGCCTGTTGTCGAGCCACCACGGCATGTAGATGTGTCCGCCGCCCACGCCGTCACAGTTGTGCGGCACGTGGTCCATCAGCCTCGGAATGAATCCGGCCACGTCGGTCCCGGTCGTGTCCGTGAGGTACTTCCCCACGACGCCGCTGGCGTTGGCCAGGCCCTGCGGGAACCGGGACGACTTCGAGTTGAGCAGGATCCGTGACGACTCGCACGCGCTCGCGGCCAGCACCACCACGCGCGCCCGGACGTGCTCATCCCGCCCGTTCGTCGTGTTGATGTACGACACGCCGGTCGCCAGCCCCTGCGCGTTGACCGTCACCTCGCGCGCCATCGCGTTCGTGATGATGCGAAGCCGGTTCGTCCGCTGCGCCGGGAAGAGCAGCACGTTCGGCGACGAGAAGTTGGAGTTCGTCATGCACCCGCGGTTGCACTGCCCGCAGTAGTGGCACGGCGCCCGATTCCCCAGGCGGCGCGTGATGACGGACAGCCGCGCCGGGATGCACCAGATCCCCATCCGGTCGCACGCCTGCTTGACGTACAGCTCGTAGCACCTGGGGCGCGGCGGCGGCTGGAAGCGGCCGCCGGGGTGGTTCGGGAGGTTCTCGTTGGTCCCGAAGATGCCGATCAGGTCGTCGATGCGGTCGTAGTACGGCGCCAGATCATCGTAGGAGATCGGCCAGTCGTCCCCGAGTCCGTCGATGCTCCTGCGCTTGAAGTCGTCGGGGCCGAACCGGAGCGAGATGCGCCCCCAGTGATTCGTCCGCCCGCCCAGCATCCGCGCCCGCCACCACGAGAAGTTCGTCCCCTGGGCGCGGGTGAACGGCTCGCCGGGCAGGTCCCACCCGCCGATGCAGGCGTCGAACTCCCCGAACGGACGCTCCGCCGTGGCCGCCCCGCGCTGCGGCGACTGGTACGGCCAGCGCAACATCGCGCTGTTGCTGGTGGTGTTGTCCCACCAGCCACCGGCCTCCAGCAGCACCACCCGCGCGCCGCCCATCGCCAATCGGTACGCCGCCATGCCACCACCGGCCCCCGATCCCACAACGCACACGTCGTATTCGGCCTGCTGCTGTCTCCGAATCATCCTGCCTCCTCACCGGTGACATCACTCATCGCTCGTCGCTCCCTCATCGCTCATCGCTCAGTTCCGCATCGCCCCCAGCACGTCGGTGTAGTCGTCGGTCCAGAGACGCGAGGCCGGCCAAGTCCCCAGCGCGCTCCAGCCGTCGATCTTCACCAGCTCCGACAGCACCGACGCGTGCCTCGCCAGCACCATCCACCGGCTCCCGTAATGCATCCGCCCGCGCGCCTCCGGGTCCGGCGCTCGTTCGCCCAGCGCCCCGGCCACCCGGGCGTCGTTCGCCAGCGCGATGATCACCGGGCGGAGGTCCAGGTAGCGGTTGCTGATGTGGAACGCCACCACGCCGCTGTCGTTCAGTTTGCGAAGGTACAACGCCACCGCCTCCTTCGTCATCAGGTGCGCCGGAATCGCGTCCGACGAGAACGCGTCGAGAACGATCAGATCGAACTCGCCGTCAGCCGCCGCTCCCAGCGACAGCCGTGCGTCGCCGATCACCGTATTCGTTCGCGGAGCGCAGTCGCGCAGGTAGGTGAAGTACCGCGCCGTCCTCGCAATGTGCGCCACCAGCGGGTCGATCTCGTAGAACGTCCAGTGCTCGTCCGGGCGCCCGTAACAGGCGACCGTGCCCGTCCCGAGGCCCACCAGCGCCACGCGCCGCACCGGCTTCTGCGCCGTCGTCGCGAAGATGTCCCCCAGCGGCCCCTCCCGGTAGTAGTACGTCAGGGGCTCCATCCGCCGCTCGAGGGAACGGCTCTGTGCGCCGTGCGTCGTCGTGCCGTGCTGCAGGACGTGATACTCCGCGATCCGCCGGACGCGGTAGATCCCGAAGAAGCTCCGCTCCTGCAGCAGAATGTTGCTGCCGGCGCTCCCCGCCAGCTGGACCGCGGCATAGATCGCCCCGGCGCCGAGCGCCAGCCGGAACGGACGCTTCCAGAAGAAGAACACCACGATCGCCGCCAGCGACAGGAAGGCCTGCGCCCCCCCCTCGAACCACTCGTCAGGCGGCGTGGGCAGCCGATATGCGAACCAGATCGCCGATCCCACCGCCACCGGAAACAGCACGTCGCGCCACAGGTCCCGCAGCCCGCGGTACCCCTGGTGGCCGAACGCCGGCCGCAGGCCGAAGGCCAGCACCAGCGCGAACGGGTACTCGACCGCCGAGTCGTACAGCACCGGCGCCAGCAGCACGTTGAACACGCCGCCGAGCATCCCGCCCAGCGACATCCACAGGTAGAACTCGGTCAGGTACTCCGCCCGCGGCCGGCTGTCCGCCAGCTCGCGATGGCACATCATGGCCGTGACGAAGAAGGCCGACAGGTGCAGCGTGAACGGGCCCAGAATCCCGCGCCCCGACCCGAGACACAGCGCGACCATCAGCGTCAGGCCCAGCAGCAGCTGCGCGTGCAGCATCGGCCAGCGCGGCAGCGGGGGCCGCTTCGCGAACACCAGGACGAAGGTCAGCAGGTAGAGCGCGAGCGGGATGACCCAGAGGAACGGAACCGAGGCGATGTCCGTGCTCAGGTACGTGGTGACGCCGATCAGCAGGCTCGAGGGCACGAACGACAGCAGCACCCAGCGCAGCCGCCAGCGGCCATCGGGCACGATGGTGGGGTCCAGGATCGGCCCGTCGCGCCCGCGCAGGAATCGCCGGATCACCGACGGATTCTCCTCGATCAGGTACTTCATCGAGCCCCGCAGCGCTCCCGGACGCTGCAGCCGCACGCCCTCGGCCGTCTGCACGAGCGGAGGGACATCGTTCGGCGCGGACGGGTCGGGTTCACGTGCCGCCGGTGCGGCGGCGACGACGACGACGCCCACCCGCCGGCTCCGCCACGCCAATACCGCGCAACCGGCAATGAGGGCCACCAGGCCGTAGTAGATCCCCTGCCAGGCCATCGACTGCTCGCTCACGCGCAGCCGTGGCTCGATCACGAACGGATACGCGATCAGCGCCGCGAAGCTCCCCAGATTGCTCGCCGCATAGAGGAAGTACGGGTTCTGCGCCGATGCGTGCCGGGTGTTCGCGAACCATCGTTGCATCATCGGCGCACCGGCCGACAGCACGAAGAACGGCAACCCCAGCGCGACCGTCAGCAGCCCGAGCAGCCAGCCGACGGGCAGGGAGGTCCCCGGCGGGTGCGACCAGCCCTCCGGCACCCGGAACGGGAGGACCAGGATCGCGCTCACCAGCAGGGCCAGGTGCAGCGCGACCTGTACCCGCGGCGTGAGGAACCGGGACGTGAGGTGGGCGTACAGGTACCCCACCAGGAGCAAGGTCTGGAAGAAGAGCAGGCACGTGTTCCAGACCGCGGGACTGCCGCCCAGGAGCGGGAGCACCAGCTTGGTGAAGAGCGGCTGCACCGAGAAGAGCAGCGTCGCGTTCAGGAAGATCGCCGCCGTGAACACCGCCACGAGCAGCCACGACGCTCCGCGCCGCAGGGCGGGCTCGGCAAGGCCGGTGGCCGATGCCGGCGGAACCGGGGCGCCGGGCTCGAACGGAGGCTCAGGCATGAGTCCGGGAAGCTGACACGCCGCTGCGGCCGCGTCCATGCGCGCACCGGCCCGGTGAAATCAAGGGGTGACCGGAGGCGCGCGGCGGGGCATGTTACCCCCATGCGCCCCCGTGTCGTGAGTCCGCCGCCGGCGCGAGTCGCCCTCTTCACCGATGTCGATGGCACCCTGCTGGACGCGCGGGACCGCCTCGCCATCGACGCCGCCACCGTGAACGCCCTGAGAGGGCGGGTCGAGCTCATTCTGACGTCGAGCCGAACACTGGCCGAACTCGCGCGCCTCCAGCGGCGGCTGGGTCTGGTGGGAGCGCTCATCGCCGAGAACGGCGCCGTGGTGTCCTTCCCCGCCGGCTGGCGTGGCTCCCGGTCGCGACGCCGCGAGATCCTCGCCCTCGGGGCCCGCGCCGCGGCCCT
>JABWBJ010000127.1 GCA_013360595.1 Gemmatimonadaceae bacterium
CGGCCGGCGAAGAGCGCGTCGAGCCCGTCCGTCGCGATGCGAGCGACCGGGAGCGGAACGGTGCCGCTGGTGCGCGCCCTGGGGGAGATGCCGGCCGTCTGCTGGAATTCGGTGCGCACCGAGCCCGGGCAGAGCGCGGTGACGACGACGCCGGCGTCGCGGCATTCCTCCCAGAGGGCCTCGGAGAACGAGAGCAGGAACGCCTTGGACGCGAAGTACATCGCCATGACGGGGCCCGGCGAGAAGGCCGAGAGGGAGGCGACGTTGAGGATCCAGCCGCGCCGGCGATCGAGCATCCAGGGGAGGATGCGCTTGGTGAGGTGGACCGGGGCGGCGCAGTTGACGTCGATCAACTCGAGTTCCCGGTCGAGCGGCGTCTCGTGGAAGAAGCCGTGGGTGCCGAAGCCGGCGTTGTTGACCAGGACGTCGAGCCGATGGCGGTCGGCGGCCAGGGTCTCGCAGAGTCGCTCGCGTTCGTCGGTGTTGGCGAGGTTGGCGACGAGGGGGGCGCATGCGACGTGGTGCGCGCGCTCGATGGACTCGGCGACGGCGTGGAGGCGGTCGGTGCGGCGGGCCACGAGGGCGAGGTCGTATCCGCGCGCGGCGAGCTGGCGCGCGATCTCCTCGCCGATACCGCTGGAGGCGCCGGTCACCACGGCCAGCGGACGCGCGGTTCTGGAATCGGGCATGGTGGATGCGGGGGATGGGAGTGCCCAGCGAAGATCGGCCCTGTCGCTGCCGGCGCAACCCGCACGGGCGCCGCCGGAGGGAGGCTCTCTCCTCTGCCCTCCGGCGGGGGCCCCCATTAGCTTTCCCTCCCTTCCCGAGTAGCTCAGTTGGTAGAGCAGGTGACTGTTAATCACCGGGTCGCAGGTTCGAGTCCTGCCTCGGGAGCTTCGTTCCAGCAAAGAAACCCCTGGTTCGGGCTCCGCACGCCGTGAACGGGCACCGGTCCGGCCGTCACTCCAGAATCGACGTCGAGCCACGTACCTGCGGGCGACTCACGGCACCTCCCTCAACACCTTGTTTCGCCAGCCTGGGTAGTCCGCAGGTGTTGAGGAGACCCATGTGGGAGATCCGCCGCTCCGGCGCGGCCGGACGCTACTTCCCGATGGCGCTCGACCCGCCTGACGCGTGACTGAACGCCGCGACCTCGAGGCGGCTGTGGAGGGCCAGCTTCTCGAGGACGTTGTGCACGTGGCTCTTGACCGTGTGCACGGCAATGTGCAGGCGGCTGGCGATCTCCTTGTTGCTGAGGCCCTCACCGAGGAGGTCGATGACCTGGCGCTCGCGGGTGGTGAGTCGCACCGCCTCCATGACCCGGGCCTTGGGCTTGCTGGCCACGTTGCGGGCGATCTGCGTAAAGAGGCTGTCGGTCAACTGGGTCGGGAGGATGCGCTCCCCAGCGGCGACGTCGCGTATGGTGCGCAGGAACTGCTCGAACGAGGCGTCCTTCATGACGAACCCCGATGCCCCGGCCCGCACGTATTGCGCGACCTCTTCCTGCGCGCGCAGCAGTCCCATCACGATCACCTTGGCCCCGGGGACCTCGGCATGCACCGTTGCGGTGATGCTCAGGCTGTCATGGTCCTCGAGGCCGAAGTCGATGAGCACGACATCGGGATTGGCCTCCCGGACTTTCACGAGCGCTTCGTCGGCATCGGCCGACGCCGCGAGGACCTTGAAGCCCGGCTGAGCGTGGATCATCGTGATCAGCCCTTCGCGCAGCAGTCGATTGTCGTCGATGAGGACCAGCGCAATGGACTTCCCGGGCGTCGGCTTGCGGGACGACGCAGGGGCCACCCGCCGGGACGACTTCTTCGCCGTGGCCTTCATGCGGCGACGTTCCCCTCCGTGCCGTCGACGCACTGTCGCGGAACGGAACGGCGGCGGACCGGGCACATCCGGATCCCGTGCTCAGGGACCCGCGGATTCGAGTTGCTCAGGCGGGCGGGTATAGAGGCACCCTTCTCCGTTCATGGGTCCGGCGCGAATTCAGGCGCCGGTGATCCGGCTGGAAAGCTACTCAAGTGGTCGTGTCCTGCAACGCGGGACGGTCCACGTTCGCTGTCCAAAGACTCATCCGGCAAGTTGCCGTGGGTCGCTGGTCACGCTGGCGGTGCGCCGCAGTACGCCCCGACTCCCGCCAGTCCATCAGCCCGTTCCTACGCCTGCTGTTACCGAAGGAAGCGGAACAGTCCGACGAGGCCGATGACCGCACCGCCAACGGCGATCAACGTACCACTGTCGCCGCCAATCATCGAACCGACGATGATACCGGCAGCACCGACGCCCATCATGGCCACGTTGGAGCCCGCATTCACACCGGCTTCCGGAGCGGGGCTCGGTGCGCCAGTCCTGGCCGGGAGGACAACTCCAGCAGGGGCGACGCGCGGACCGGTCAATACAGGCGCGAGCGCCGAGTCGACAACCATCGGCACCGCGTCCGCGACGTTAGCGGCACGACCACGATCGGCCTGTTGGGCCTGAAGGCTTGCCGGCAGCGCGGCGCCGATGCTGACGGCTGCCAGGACGAGTTGACGACGAAGATGCGAGAACATGGTGAATTCTCCAGGGCCGGCCTCGACCCGATGACATGTTTGCGAAACAGTTAACTCGGGCAGGTCACACGCGCGCCCTGCCCACGTGACTACTTCTGCGCAGAGGAGTAGATCGCGACCTCGATGCGGCGGTTCATCTGACGGCCCGTTTCCGTGCCATTGGACGCGACCGCTTCCAGCTCACCCCTGCCCGACGAACGGACGCGCGCCGTGGCGATGCCCTGTGTCGTGAGGTAGCCCGATGCCGAATTGGCGCGGCGCAAGGACAGGTCCTGGTTGTAGGCGGTGCTACCTAACGCATCGGTGTGGCCGACGATGAGCAGGTCCGTATTGGCGTACTTCTTCAGGCTGGTGGCGAGCGTACGCAGGTTGGCGCCCGCGTCCGACCGGATGGCATCGGAATCGAAGTCGAAGAGCAGGCCTGACGCGAACGTGACCTGGATCCCCTCGCCGACGCGCTCGACCGTGGCGCCCGGGATCTCGACCTTGAGTTCCTTCGCCTGCTGGTCCATCTGGTGCCCGATGATCGCACCCGCGGCGCCCCCGACCACGGCACCGATGATGGCGCCCCGGGCGGTCGAGCCCGTCTGGTTCCCGATCACGCCGCCGGCGGCAGCGCCAGCCGCGGCGCCAATGGCCGCTCCCTTCTCCTTGTTGCTCAACGAAGCGCACGCCGAGGCGGCGAGCGTCATGGCCACCAGCGCCGCGACGGACCAGCCACGTCCCGGAGAGCCGGAGAGGTATGAGGTACGCATGTCGTTACTCCTGTCGTGAGATATGGAACGGGTGGAATCCCCGCTCCGGGTTGGTTCGGTGTGTCGAGAACGGTCAGCCGCTACGGCCGGCCGCCGACGGGGCCTTGAGCCGTACCCACCACGCGCTTGACGGATTGCCCGGCGCGCAGTTGCGCTGTCTCCTCGATCCCATTGATCAGCGCGAGCTGCGCGAGTGAGATCCCCGATGGCAGGAGCGTGTTGAACTGGGCGAGGGACATGGCGCGCGGTGCCTTCTCGATGCGCAGCAGCATGGGCTGCGCGGCGAGCGCCGAGGCGTCGGTGAGGCGGTCAAAGCTGTTGATCGACGCCAGGAAGTCCCTGCGGTACGTCGCGAAGCGCGTGGCCACCGCATAGGCAACGATGCCCCAGGTGGTGCCGCCGTACTCGATGAAGGCGCCGATGCCCTCCATCGGAACACCCTGGTCACTCTGCGCGGTGAACTCGGCCGAAATCGCCTGATTGCCGTTGATCACCCGTCGCGTCTGGGTTCCGGCACTGAGGCCTTGCTGGCTGAAGAAGCTGCCGGCCGCCTGTGACGCCGTGCCCTGGCTGCCGCGCAACTCGATCAGAGCATCCTGGTTCCCGCTGATGGCCACGACGACATCCGCCGCGTTGCGGGTTTTCCACGCGTCGGGGAACTGCAGGACGAATTTGAGGTCGGGATGCAGGAACTGGGAGCCGCGGAAGAAGCCGTCCCGGGGATTGACGCCATACACCATGCCGTCGACCTGCCGCAGGAACTCGTCGCCGCCGACGCGACGGGTGCTCCAATCCGGGCTGCTGGCGGAGATCATGCCCTGGACGTTGCTGATCCGCGAGCCGGGATCCGGATGCGTCGACTGCCACTCGGGAAGCTTGCCGCCACCGCCGAGTTGCTCGGCCCGCTGCAGCATCTGGAAGACGCTGACCATCTCGCGCGTGTCGAAGCCATCGGCCAGGGCATAGCGAAAGCCGAGTTCGTCGGCCTGGGTCTCGTCGCCGCGCCCGTACTTGAGGAACATCAACCCGAGTCCGGCCCCGGCAAGCTGCCCGTACCTGGCGATCATCGGTGACAGCACCGACCCGACGCCGAGGCCGATCGTCGCGACCTGCTCGCGACTCATCTGCTGGACGCTGTGCCGGGCGGCCACGTGCCCGCTCTCGTGGCCGAGGACCGAGGCCAGCTCCGCTTCGGTCGTCATGTGGGCCAGGAGTCCGCGCGTCACGAAGATGAATCCGCCCGGCAGTGCAAAGGCGTTGATCGACGCGTCATCGACGACATGGAACTCCCACGGCAGACCTGGCCGCTCGGTCTTCGCGGCCAGCGACAGGCCCATGCGACTCACGTACGCCTGGAGACCGGCATCGGGAACGAGGCCGATGGACGCGACCACGGCAGCCGCCCCCTCGCGCCCCATGGCGATCTCCTGCGACTCCGACACGAGGGCCAGCTCACGCTTCCCCGTGACGGGATTGGTCGCACAGCCGGCGACGAGCAGGATGCCCGCGAGGGCCATGGCACCTTCGTGCCGCCAGTGACTCGGTGAATACACGTGAACTCCGGACATGGTGAGTGGTCGTGCCATGCCGGTGCGGGACGTGATAACCGGGATGGATCGCGCGCCTGTTTCCCCTGATCAAACGTTAGGTGCGCCTGGAGCGTGACACCATCGCTCATGGGGCGTACGGCAGGTCGCTCCGAGGGTGGATGGACTGGCCAGTCATCGGTGCCGACCCGGAGCGGGACGCACCTCCACTCTCCCCGTGGACTAGTCCCACAACCGCTCTCTGGATCGATGGTCCGTTCGCGTCGCGTCCCGCATACTGCGTCCCCATGAAGCTGGGGCTGTCTCGTCTCATGCTGGAGGCCGTTGTGGATCTCCTTACGTGGCTCATCGTCGGACTCATTGCCGGCTTGCTCGCGAAGGCTGCGGTCGGCGGTGTCGGGTATGGACTCCTTGGCGACATGCTCGTCGGGATGGTCGGTGCGGTCTTCGGCGGCTGGATCTTCAGCACGCTCCGCATCGCCTCGCCCATGGGAGGGCTTCCCGGAACCATCCTCGTGGCTTTCATCGGAGCCGTCGTGCTGCTCCTGCTCCTGCGCATGCTGCGACCAGGCCGCCGTCTTGCCTGAGCCGACTCGCAATACGAGAGGACTGCGGCCATGCCCGGTCGCCCGCTGAGCGGCAGCTGGCTGTACCCGCCGTCGGCCGTTCGTCAGCATTGGCCCCGCGTCACGGCGGAGGACATCGCCGACCTCGCGGGCGAGCGTGAAGCCCTGATGCACGTGTTGAAGGCCCGGTACCAGAAATCGTACGGGGAGATCGAACGCGAGGTGAGCGAGTTCGAACTGCGCGAACGCAGGGCCAGCTACGCCTCGCGACCATCTCTCGGCATCGGTCCGGATTGACCAGGTCCCGTCCCTCACCCTGCACGATCACATGAATCACCCAGCTCCACTTCGACCCGAGTTCATCGAGCCGCTCGCCGCGACCGAGCAGGTCCTGGACGTCACCGCCGCTGGCGTCACGCTCCACGTGGTCGACGGGATCCTTGAAGTGCTGGCGAACGGGGAACGGCGGGAGCTGGGTCCGGGCCAGTTGCTCGCCATGGCACCGGGTCACTCCCACTCGGTGCGGTCGATGACCCCCAGCGAACTGCGCCTGACCGTGCACCGCAGGCTCGGCGCGGCAACCAGGAAGGCGCGACGCCTCAAGGGCCTCGACGCCGATGCCGCTCCGTTGTTTGCGGTGTTGCCAGCGGGTCAATGCGGGCCCGTCCTGGTCCGGCTCGGAGCGGAGGCGTAGTTTCCGATGCGGTGATCGCCCGGCGCCTAGTTTTTGTTGCGCGCACCTGCGGCGACGAGCGCAATGCCGGCAATCACGACGGCACCCGCGATCCACGGCGCGACCGGATGTTCCTCTTCCGCCGACACGCTCAGTGGCCCGACGCCGATCACCTTCTCCCTGGTCGTGAACCCCGCGCGGAAGTAGATCGCGGCACCGGCAACGATCAGGATGATCCCCACAAGAACCGAAGCACGCATGAGAGGCTCCCCTGGTGGCATACGCTTCCCAACAGGAGAACGCTACGCGCGCCGCGGCCGCGCGGCCATCGCTCGCACGGTGTAGAACAGGCTCGCTCGCCGGATCCCCCAGCACGGTGCAGCGCCGGGCGGCGAGTTCACCCAGCGCCTTCGCGAGCATGTCGAGCTCAGCGGTCGTCGAACCGAGGTGCGGCGTGACGGGGGCACCGCGGACGCTGATCGCAGGGAACGGAGGGGGACGCCGGAATGGCGCCCCCCTCCGTGCTTCGGGCTCCCACCGGATCGTGCGCGCTCCGTCCCTCATCCGATAGCATTCATCACAGCGGTCAGGGCGCGACTCGCGCTCCCGTGTCAGGGCAGCGACACCACGCATTGAGGACCGCATGAGAACTCCCGCCCGCTTTTCAGTCCACCTCGCCATGGTCCTGGCCGGCCTAACGCTGGCCTGCTCCGATGCGACGGGCCCGCAGGACTCGCCGCTCGACGGCCTGGCCCAGCGGACCGGAGCCGACAGTGTCGGGAATCCCCTGCCAGGCGAACCCACCACGCCCACGCCCGGCACGTTCCGGTGACACCCTGGCCACCTCTCCACGCGTTTCCGGGGTGATCGTCCGCGCCTATCCGGTCACCGGCGGCACGCCCGCCAGCCCGAAGCTCGGCGCCGTCGAGGCCACGGTCACCACGGGCGCCGACGGGAAGTTCCAGTTCCCTCAGCTGTCTGGCGGGGAGTACGTGGTCACGTTCACGCCCCCGGCGTCGACCCCGTACGCCGGCGTGTGGGTCACCGCCTTCACGTCCGCACAGAGCGATGACTGGCCGTGGTGGGTCATCCTGCCGTTCAAGCCGGACTAGGAATGGCGGATAGCAGATAGCACAACGCAGAGAGGGGTGGGTGGTGGGGCGTGCCGCCGGGTTGCATCCTGGTGCATGCCCCGCATCCACCTCTTCGAGCTCGAGGACCAGGCGTGGTTCCCGCGGATCATTCGCGACTTCGCGACCGACTACCTCCACTTCATGGAACGTCGGTTCCGCCTCCACGAACCCGTCGTCCCGTTGCTTCGCGATGCGCTGCGCGAGTCCGGCAGCATCACGGTCGTCGACCTTTGTGCCGGTGGAGGCGGGCCGATCGCCGACCTCCAGCGCGACCTCGCCGCCCAGGGCGTCCGGCCCCGATTCATCCTGACGGACCGGTTTCCGAACCTCGCCGCGTTCGAGCGAATCGCGGCCGAACATCCCGGCATCGACGTCCTTGCCACTCCGGTCGACGCCACCGACGTGCCGGCGACGCTGCGAGGCTTCCGGACGGTCTTCAACGCCTTCCACCACTTTGCCCCCGACCAGGCGCGAGCCATCCTGCGCTCCGCGGTCACCGCCGGCCAACCCATCGGCATCTTCGAGGTTCCGGAACGGCGGGTCTGGCTCATCCTCGCCACGCCGCTCCTCACGACCCTCCTCGTCCTCCTGGTGACGCCCTTCATCAGGCCGTTCCGGTGGAGCCGCCTGGTCTTCACCTACCTGGTCCCGCTCGTCCCGCTGACGTGCGCCTGGGACGGCTTCGTGTCGCAGCTGCGCGCGTATACGCCCGCCGAACTCGACGCGCTGGCCGCTGAGGCCGGCGACCCGAGCTACGAGTGGCGATCGGGGAAAGTCCGCCTCGCCAACTCGCCGGCCCACCTCACCTGGCTGATCGGCCTCCCGCGACGCTCCGCCGCCTGACGAGCACGGTGTATCTTGGAACGATGCGCATCGCCGCGCGATTCCTTCCGTCGGTTGCGCTGGTCCTGGGCGCGAGCCTCGCCGCACGCCCCGATGCCGGCGGAGCGCCGCCGTGCCACGAACCCCTGCGCGTGACCTGGGAGCCTCCCGTGCCGCGCCAGGGGGCGGTCTTCGTGATCCGCGTGGAGGGCCTGGC
>JABWBJ010000128.1 GCA_013360595.1 Gemmatimonadaceae bacterium
CCCACCGGGTGCGCCGCGCTGGCGCCGGCCGTTGTGCCCCTGTCGACGTCCCCTCTGGCCGACGACGGCGAAACGCGACGCCTCGTGAATGCCGGCCAGGAGGCGGCGCTCCAGGGCGAGCACGAGCAGGCCCGCAACGCCTTCGCGGAAGCCGCGCGCCGCAGTCCGAACAACGCGATCGTGGCGTACTACCTGGGCCGGGAACACGAGGCGCTCCAGGCCAACACCGAGGCCGTGCGCGAGTATTGCCGCTATCTGCAGCTCTCGCCGAACGCGAGGGACTACGACGACGTGCAGGGACGCATCGTGCGGCTCACGCCCCGGACGGAGCTGGCGAGGCTCGACGAGGCGCGCGCGGCGTTCAGTTCCGGGCTCGCGCTGCTCGAGCGGCGGCAGTACATCGCTGCCGACTCCATGTTCGGCCGCATCGCGACCGCCCTGCCGAATGCGCCGGAGATCTACTTCAACCGCGGCCTCTCGCGCGCGGCCCGGGGCGAGCGAGCGCTCGCCACCGATGATTTCGAGAAGTACCTGGAACTGACGCAAAGCGCGGCCGACCGGGCCGCGATCCGCACCGCGGTGTCGCGGATGCAGGATCGCGTGTTCGGGACCGGCCAGGCGTTCGGCTCGGGGTTGGCATTCCCGGGGATGGGCCAGATGAGCACGGGGCGGCCCGTGCTCGGCGTCCTCGTGCTCGGGGCGGTATCCGGGGCGATCGCCTGGGGGCTGACGCGCGAGGACGGGTTCGAGGTTGGCACCTTTCGCGACCCGTTCGGCAATCCCTACGTGGACTCCCTCCCCAGCACGAGCATGCCGCATTTCGGGATCGCCGCCGCGGGCGCCGCGCTGCTGTGGTTCGGATCAGCGTTCGAGGCGATGACGTACGCGCGGCGGACACGGGCCCGGGCCGAGTCCATCATCCAGTGGGGACCGGCCGCCGAGGCGGGGGAGAGTGACGTGGCGGCCTTCCTGACGGCGGCGCCCGGCCGTCTGGGAGCCGGGGTGAGGGTGAGGTGGTAGTCGAACGATGAGCGATGAGAGCGGCGGACTCATCGCGCACCGCTCATCGCTCATCCTCAAACGGCCCGTGTCCGGGCTTGTGCCGTTCTTCCTCGTCGAAGTCGTCGTACTCGTCGTCGAGGTCGATCAGGTCCTCGTCGAGCTCGGAATCGAACTCGTCCTCCTCGAGCTCCTCGTCGCCGTCCTCGTCGCCGTCCTCGTCGTCCTCCAGGTCGTCCTCATCCTCGTCGTCGTCGAACTCGTCGTCGAACTCATCGTCGTCGAAGCCGAGGTCGTCGCCGTCGCCGAAGTCGTCGTCCTCTTCGTCATCGACGCCGTCCCCAGCGTCGTCGGGGGCCTCGTCGTCCTCGCGCGGGGCGAGCGAGTACTTCGCGGCCGGGGGCCACGGCGTTTCCAGCAGCTCGGACGACTCGAGCTCGTCCCGTTTCACGAGAATCTCCCTGGGTTGGTCAGACGGTGGCGAGGCCGCGCTTCAGTTCACGCGAGAGTTTCCTGCGATCGTTGGCGCCGAGCAGGCGCTTGCGGAGGCGGATGGACTGGGGCGTGACTTCGATCAGTTCGTCGTCCTCGATATACTCCAGCGCGCCTTCCAGCGTCAACTCCCGGGGCGGCTCGAGCTGGATGTTCTCGTCGCTGCCCTTGCTGCGCATGTTCGTAAGCTTCTTTTCCTTCGAGGGATTCACGTCCATGTCACCGGGCCGTGAATTCTCGCCGACGATCATCCCCTCGTACACGGACGTCCCGGGCGCGATGAACAGGGTGGCGCGTTCCTGAAGATTGAACAGCGCGAACGCGACGGCGACCCCGGCCTCCATGGACACCAGCGTCCCCCGGGTCCGTCCCTCGATCGGCCCCGCCCACGGCCCGTACTGGTAGAACCGGTGGTGCAGGATCCCGGTCCCGCGCGTGTCGGTCAGGAACTCTCCACGGTAGCCGAACAGGCCCCGCGCCGGAATGGCGTACCGGAGCCGGACCATTCCGGCCCCCGGGTTCTTCATGTCGAGCAGTTCGGCGCGCCGGCCACCCAGCCGTTCGATCACGGCCCCGAGGTACGCCTCCGGCACGTCGATCATCAGCTCCTCGTAGGGCTCGAGGCGCTCCCCGTTCGGCCCCTCGCGCGTGATGACCCGCGGCCGCGACACCTGGAACTCGTACCCCTCGCGCCGCATGGTCTCCATCAGGATCGACAGATGCAGCTCGCCGCGGCCGGACACCGTCCACGTGTCCGTGGCGTCGGTGTCCTCGACCTTGAGCGCCACGTTCCGCTCGAGTTCGCGGTACAGTCGCTCGCGCAATTGCCGCGACGTCACGAAGCGCCCCTCGCGGCCGGCGAACGGCGAGTTGTTCACCACGAAATCGACGCTGATCGTCGGCTCCTCGACGGCGATGCCCTCGAGGCGCTCCTGGTGCTCGACGTCGCTCACCGTGCGCCCGATCTCGACGCCCTCGAGCCCGGCCATGGCCACGATGTCTCCCGCCGACGCTTCCGTCACCTCGATCCGGTCCAGACCTTCATGCGTGTACAGCTTCGACACGCGGGCGGTCTCGACCGTGGGGTTCCCTTCGATGGGCAGGAGCGCCACCGCGTCCCCGACGTGCACCGCGCCGCGCTCGATGCGGCCGATCGCGAGCCGCCCGAGGTACGGCGAGTGGTCGAGGGTGGAGATGAGCATCTGGAACGGTCCGCTGCGGTCTGACGGCGGCGGGGGCACGTGCGCGACGATCGCCTCGAACAAGGGCACGAGGTCGACCGGCGGCCGGCTCAGGTCCGCCGTCGCGACTCCCTCGCGGGCCGACGCATAGAGCACCGGCGCGTCCAGCTGCGCCGTGTCCGCCTCGAGCTCGATCAGCAGCCCCAGGACCTCGTCGTGCACGCGGAGCGGGTCGGCCCCCGGGCGGTCGATCTTGTTGATCACGACGATCGGGCGCCGCCCCAGTTCGAGCGCCTTGCGGAGGACGAACCGCGTCTGCGGCATGGGACCGTCGAAGGCATCCACGACCAGCAGCACGCCGTCGACCATCCGCATGATGCGCTCCACTTCACCGCCGAAGTCGGCGTGGCCCGGCGTATCGACGATGTTGATCTTGGTGCCCCGCCAGCGCACGGACGTGTTCTTCGCCAGAATCGTGATGCCCCGCTCGCGCTCGAGCGGGTTGGAATCCATCACGCGCTCCTCGACGACCTGGTTTTCACGGAAGGCCCCGGCCTGACGCAGCATCTTGTCGACGAGCGTCGTCTTGCCGTGGTCCACATGCGCGATGATGGCAACGTTCCGGATCTGCATAGCCTTGTAGTATGCCCGGCCCGGTTGCCGCGATCAAGCGCTTGTGCGTCCCGGAGTCCATGCACAGCGTCAGGAACGTCCTTCAAACCGCGAGGGTGCTCCCATGAGTCAGTCCCAGGAACCCGGCAAGGACACCTACCCCCATGGCCGCGGCTACGGCCATGACTACATGCGAGGCGGCGAAGTGTTCGGCGGGTACGGCTACAGCGAACGCGATGAGTACGAGAAACCGCGCGGGGAGCTGGAAGGCCGAGGCCGGGAGACAGGGGCGGACGTCAGCAGGTAGCACGGTTCAGGGTTCAGGGTTCAGGGTTCAGGGTTCAGGGTTCAGGGTTCGGGGTTCGGGGTTCAGGGCGCCGACATTTGGCGGCTGCTGCGGGGAGCAGGTCCTCCGAAGAACTCGGAACACCGAACGGAGCGCGCTCCATCGCGCCTCGCCTCTCCGCGCGTGCCTACTTCCTGTCCACGAAACTCGTGCTGTACCCCTTCTGCTTGAGCGCCTGCAGGATCATCGCCTTGTCCACCGCCTTGGCGTAGGCCTCCTGCGCCTCTACCTGCCCGCTCTCCACCAGTTCGACGAGTGCGTCCGTCAGCGTCACCATCCCCAGCCGGCGAGACGTCTGCATCACGGACAGGATCTGGAACGTCTTCGCCTCGCGAATCAGGTTCGACACCGCTGGCGTGGTGAGCAGGATCTCGCGCGCCGCCACCCGGCCGCCGCCCACCCGGCGACACAGGGTCTGCGAGATCACGCCCTTGAGTGAATCCGAGAGCATCACGCGAACCTGGCTCTGCCGATCGGGCGGGAACTGGTCGATGATGCGTTCGATCGTGCTCGGCGCCGTGGACGTGTGCAGCGTGCCGAATACGAGGTGACCGGTCTCCGCCGTCTCGATCGCGATCGACACGGTCTCAAGATCCCGGAGCTCCCCCACGAGGATCACGTCGGGGTCCTCGCGCAGCGCCGCCCGGAGCGCGTTCTTGAACGACGCCGTGTGCTGGCCCACCTGCCGCTGCGTGATCAGGCACCCCTTGTTCGGGTGCACGAATTCGATCGGATCCTCGATCGTGATGATATGGTCCTTGCGCGTGCGGTTGATGATGTCGATCAGGCTCGACAGCGTCGTCGACTTCCCGCTGCCGGTCGGACCGGTCACCAGGACCAGGCCCTTCGACAGGTCGCAGAGCCGCTGCACCTCGGGCGAGAGCCCGAGCTCGTCCGCGGTGACGACGCGCGACGGAATCGCCCGAATGACCGCGCCGATCCCGTTCCGGTCCCGGAACACGTTCACCCGGAAACGCGCGACCCCCTCCATCTCGTACGCCAGATCGGTGTCGTTCAGCTCCTCGAACTCCCGGCGATTCCGCTCGGGCATGATCGCCAGCAGCATCCGTTCCAGCCGCGCGTGCTCCAGCGGATGCTGATCCGCGGCCGGCACCACGTCACCGTCGATCCGGAAGAGCGGACGCTCCCCGCTGCGGAGGTGGAGGTCCGACGCTTTCCGCGTCCTCTGTTCGCGCAGCAGATCGTCGAGCCCGGTCCGGGCATCCTGATCGTGACGCACTCCGGTCCCCGGCGTGTGGCCCCCGTCCGCGGCGGCCGCCGGCGCGGACGGGGGCGTTTGCAGAAGCGGCTCAGGCGCCATCCGAGTCGTCTCGAACCATCGTGATATGGCGCCGGTTCACCAGCGCCGTCGCTCCATCCTCGTGGACGATGAGAAACTCGTCGTTGTCGTGATTGAGGAAGTCGAGGACCCGGGTATTCGGCCCGAACCGCGTAATGATGAGACGGCCACGAACCACGTGACCATTCCGGCACCACACCTGCACGGGACAGACGTCGCCGCTTCCGTCCGGCACGACGCCGTCGTCGGCCGGCGCGCCGCGCAGCACGACCACCTGCGCCTTGGCAACGAGGCGCGTGCTCCCGTCGCCGAGCTGCAGTGGAAAGAAGGGGTCCGCGAGCCGGAGGATGGACGGCGCGTCGAGTTCCACCGACGGCTTCCGCCAGCCCGGCTGCACGAACAGCAGCCCATCGACCGGCTCCCCATCCGCCAGCGCGACGGTGACGGGAAGGCGGTCCTTCTCGATGAAGTACTCTTTGTGGATCGGATTCATCGCCGGTGACCGACAGGTGGCCCCCCCGCCCCGCCGTAACCAGACGCGGGGCGGTCCCGGTCAGCAACACCCTGACAATCCGTCGGTCCGTGGCGCGCCGCTGGCGGCCCCGGTCGCGCACCCGCGAAATACTATGGACAGGGCGTCTCGCAGATCCGGTCGCGCTCCACCTGCAGCGTCACGTGCGCGATCCCCAGCCGGCGCATGGCCGCGATCGCCGCCTCGAGCACCTTCTGGTTCTCTGCCGGTTCGCGAACCACGGCGTGGGCGCTCATCGCGACCATGCCCGAGGTCACGGTCCAGACGTGCAGGTCATGCACCGACTCCACGCCCCCGATCGACTGCAGCCCCTCCCGCACCCGGCCGAGCGAGATGTGCGCCGGCGTCGCCTCGAGGAGCACGTCCACCGACTCACGCACCAGGCGCCACGCCGAGCGCACCACGAGCAGGGTGACCAGCAGCGAGGCAATCGGATCGGCGGCCAGCCAACCGGTGGTGCGGACCACGATCGCGGCGACGACGGTGCCGACCGAACCCAGCAGGTCGCCCAGCACGTGGAGATAGGCGCCGCGCGCGTTGAGGCTGTGCTGGTGGACGGGGTGCAGGATCCACGCCGAGACGGCGTTGACGGCCAGCCCGCCGGCCGCCACGGCGAGCATCACGCCGCCGGCGAGCGGTTCCGGCGCGCGCAGACGCGCCATGGCCTCCCACACGATGAGACCCGAGACCAGCAGGAGCACCGCGCCGTTGATGAGCGCGGCCAGGATCTCCCATCGCAGATAGCCGTACGTCTTCCCGGGGCCCGCCGGCTGGCGGCTGAACCAGGCGACGAAGAGTGAGAGGGACAGCGCCCCGACGTCGGTGAACATGTGCCCCGCGTCGGCCAGCAGGGCCAGGGAGTTCGAGACGAGCCCCCCGCCGACCTCCGCCACGAAGAACAGGGCCGTGAGCCCGAGCGCCCAGCGCATCCGGTGCTGGTGCTGCGCGTGTACGTCCGGGTGGAGGTGGGGGTGGTCGTGGTCGTGCGAGTGCATCACCGTGAAGGCGAGGTCCGTGCGGCGGCGCCGTCCGCCGGGGCGCCGGGCCGGCTCGAGCGCCGCATGATGCTGACGATTTCCGCGCACGCGCGCATCGCGTGAATCATGCTGGATGGATCGGCGATTCCCTTGCCGGCAATATCGATGGCCGTGCCGTGGTCGGGGGAGGTGCGCGGGAACGGCAGGCCGAGCGTCACGTTTACGGCCCGGCCGAACGAGGCCACCTTGATCGCGGTCATGCCGACGTCGTGGTACGGCGCGATGACGGCGTCGAACTCGCCGCGGAGCGCCCGGACGAAGACGGTGTCGGCCGGAAGCGGTCCCGCGAGCCCCGCGCGGCGGGCGGCGGGCGCCAGCACGGCGTCGTCCTCGGCGCCGAAACGGCCCTGGTCTCCGGCGTGCGGATTAAGCGCGCAGAGCGCCACCCGCGGTTCCGCGATCGCGAACCAGTCCGCCAGG
>JABWBJ010000129.1 GCA_013360595.1 Gemmatimonadaceae bacterium
GCCCGTGGCCGGGGGCGAGGGCGACGGGGACGGGGCGAGGAAGGGGATGGAGCCGGCTCGTCCGGCCGCGGCGCGCCAGGATCCCACGGTGGTGGGCGCGGGGCGGGCGCGGAAGCTGTCGGACTTCGAGGGTGGGGTGCGGCAGGGTGGGAAGGGCCAGGGCGGGATGGAGCAGGGCGGAACGGACTGGGCCACGGTGGGCCGGAACGATCCCTGCCCGTGCGGGTCGGGGAAGAAGTACAAGAAGTGCCACGGGGCGTGAGTCGGTCGCGCGCCGGGAAGTGGACGGGGCGAGGTGACAGGCGGTGACGGCCGGCGCGGCGGGCTCGCGCGCGGTGGAGGAGGCGTATCGCATCGCTGGCTCAAGGCGCCTGCCAACAGTGGGCGCCGGCGGCGCGTCGGTGGTCACCGCGCACCCGGTGCGGCGGCCCCCTGAGGGTTCGCCCAGATCGAGAAGACGGTGAGCGAAGGCTCGGCGCCAGCGTCGCGGAAGATGAGAACGCCCGTCGGGGTCTCAGCGGACTGCCGCACCTGCTCCAGTGCTTCCCGACTCCGCCACACCGTCATGATCCGCCAGAGCGCGGAATCCGTCGTACTCTGCGCCAGAAAGGATTCCAGAATCTGCGGGGGCAGTTCGCGAGCCCGGGTTTCGTAGGCCTGTCGCAAGGCATCCCAGTTGGCAGGCGGGATCCGGGCCTCAAGGACGGACATCACCATCTGATCGCTCCGGTGGAGGTTCACAGTTCCGTGTCGGTCTGCGGGAACGGCCGGCGACCGCTCAGAGGATCAACCACGACCGCACGAAAGCGCGTTGCCGGCACTGACAGCGGGGCCAGCACGTCAGTTCGTGGTCGATCCGAAGAACGCCTGGGCGGAGACGGGGTCGTCTTCGAATACGCGGGCTGCAGTGATGAGTCCGTCATCGATCTCATAGACCACCACGCGAAGGAACGACGGCCCGGGCGGTTTGCCGATCCGGACGAGCAGGAACGCGCGGCGGCCGCTCTCGCCGAGATCGATGAACTCGGGCACGAGCCCCCCGCCCGCGAGGCGATCCTGGAGCGCCCAGAAGCGCTGAATGGCGTCGTGTCCGACGTAGGTGCCATGGAGGCCGCCGGGGCCGCTGTAGGTGAACGTGGCGTCTCGGTGGAAGAGCGCAATGGCGCCGTCGCGGTCCCCGGCCCGGAAGCGCTCAAATACGATGCGGAGAACGTCGGTGGGCGTCATGCGATGAACTCCCTGACGAGGGCAGCGATTGCCGCGGGGTGGGTGATATGGGCGAGGTGGCCATGTCCCGCCAGAACGTGGATGCGCGTGTTCGCGATCGCGTCGGCGGCAAGCTGCGTGCATCGCACGAGCGCGGGTGGGGAGTCGGAGCCGACGAGCATCAAGGTCGGCGCGGTGATCGTTGCGAACTGACCCGGCGTCCACACCCAGCCCTCCTCGGCGCGGCCTTCCCGAGCCACCGTTGGGGCGGTCGCCAGTCGCGCCGCCCAGAGCGGGCCGGCTTTCATGGCGGCGATTTCTTCGTCGCTCATCTCGAGCGCGTTGGTCAGGATCAGGACAATGGCCCGCTCGGGATCGCCATCGGCGACGGCCAGCTCGACGGCGTCGAGCGTGCCAGGCGGATAGGTGAGGCCGAGGCTCGGTTCGTAGAGGATGAGGCGGCCGACGTTCGCGGAGCGGGCGGCGCCGCCCATGGCGCAGCTGGCGCCGAACGAATGACCCCAGAGGGCGACGGGCCCGCCGCTCCGCGCGGCGACGGCATCGACGACGGCGGCGACATCGTCGAACTCGCGCTCGATGTGGTACTCCGGAGCGTCACCGCTGGCCCCGAAGCCTCGCCGGTCCATCGCGAAGGTGGTGACCGAGCGGAAGAGCTCGGCGACGATCGGATCCCAGCGGCGGTGATCCAGGAACGAGCCGTGGACCAGCACCAGCGCAGGACCGGCGCCGCGCACCCACACGGCGATGCTGGTGCCATCGCTGGAGGTGACGTCGAACCGTTCGGCGAACTCCGCCGCTCCCGGCGTGTGGCCGGCCGGACTCATCTCCGCGACGGGCTTCGGCGCACCGGCCGCCGAGGCCGGGCCGGCCGCCGGCGCCGGGTTCGCTGGTGTTCCGGCAGCATCGGTGGGCAGTGTTGTCACGGAACCTCTCCGATGACCACGAGCAACAGGAACGCTCGACGGCCGGCCTTTGAACGGTCGTGGTACGGCCGCTCGGTACTGGAACGCGACGGCAAGGTGTGACGCCTGCTCACACCCACGGCAGGCGGGAAGAATCTCGGCCAGGATGACCGGGCTGGCCTCCGACGATCGCGTCGATCGACTCCTCGCGTGCCAGCCGGAGTTGCCAGAGCAGGCGACGTGATGCATGTCGCCATGCCGGAGACCAGCCCAAGTCACCCTCTACGATCCGCCTCCGCCCCGACGTGCACAAGGACTCCATCGCCGTGCCGTCCTGCCGGCGGGAGGATGCCGCGCTCACCCGCGGCGGTCGCCGTCCGCTGACCTCTGGCCGGTCATGCAGGATTCGTCGCTGCCTTCTGCATCGCATGGCGCCCCGGCTTCTGGCGAGCCGGTACGGCGGTCCAGCATCGTCCCGTCGCGGCACCGTTCGCGCCCGGCCTAATTCGCAAGGCCGGCATCGAACGAACCTCTCACCATCACTTGCAGCGGCGGCAGTCCGTACCGCGAGCTCCTGGCCTCGAACTCGAACTCGCCGGCCAGCCGCTCGCTGCTCGAGGCCGTGATCCGCAGCGTACCGGAGACCGCAGCGAAGTACGCCGTCTCGGCGCCGTCGCCGTCCATCACCTGGTACCCGGCGATCCAGTGGCCGCCCGCTTCACTTATCGGCTCGATAGCGAACTCGTCTGTGCCGGGCCTGGTGCTGCCCAGCCTGGAGAGGTGCAGCCTGTACGACGTGCCTGGCGGAATCCCTCCTCCAGGTCCGTTGACCATGATTAGCACGAAGCGGGGATTGCCGTACTGGTCCGATGCCGCACCGAAGACCGCCTTCCCAGTGAACCTGGCCGTCACGGCGCCGGTCGCGCTGGCCTCGAAATTGTTCGTCGAGCCAGGCGCACTCTGCGCCTTGACCACCACGGACACGCTACCCTGCTTGCCCTCACTGGTGGCCGTGACCACCGCGATCCCTGGGACATACCCAGTCACGACGCCGTTGGGCGACACCGCGAGGGACACGGTGGGCTCCGTGGACCACGTCACGGACCGTCCCTTCAGAACGCGGCGCCACCGATCCCGGAGCGTGGCGATCAGCTTGACGCTGTCGCCGACCGTGACCTGCGGCGCGGCGGGACTCACCTCTACGCTGGCGACGGGCTCGGACGAGCCGGTGGGTGAATACTCGCAGCCCTGCGCCAGGGCCAGGCTTGCGAGCAACGCGGGAAAGATGAAGCGTGACATGGTTGCCTCCTCGGGCTCTGCCGATGCGCCGGCGGGCACCGTGCCCGCCGCATCGGTCGCCGGGAAGCTGGCGAGGCGCGGTTAGCGCCGGTCTTAGGGCGGCAACGGCGTGACGTTGCGCGGCAACGCTGCCGCTCAGAAGAGCAACGCTACGCAATCCGCGAAGCCGAAAAACTCGCGCGTGAGCTTGCGTCGCCCGCACTTCATCGAACTCCGCACAGGTGTAGAGGATCACGCTCGCGAAGCGTGGGCCGGACCAGATGCACACGTAGATACCTGAATCGATCAGTGGAGCAAACGCATCATAGCCCTGGTTGACCTCCTTGCCTTCGCCGCTGGTCCTGTGGACGATCGGCTCGGTATAGGTTCGCAGCCGGAGGTGAGAGGTGATGTATGCGAAGTAGTCGCGGAGTGTCTGCTCCCCCACACTCTCGGCCCGGACGTAGCCTTCGACCAGCAGGCGCTTCCGGAATATCTCCGGGGCGATACGGACCGTTTGCTCCCTCGTGCCTGGATGCGTCATGCCACCTCCCGGGTGCCGCCCGGCGTCACCGGACACGCTTCAGCGCGCGCCTCGCGACGGCGATCGTCTCGTCCACGTCGTCCTCGGTGAATGCCAGGTTGATCCGGGCGTCGGTAATGACGTAGGGCGGCAGGAGTATGCCGCCGTCGAGCATGGCGAGTCGGAAGGCCTCAGCGCGCTCGAAGTCGGCGTCCACCGCCTGCCGAAAGGTGACCGGTGGCTCGGCGCGCCAGTTGATGATCCAGCCGGAGCCGATGCCGGTGACGTTCGCGGTGACGCCGGCATCATGGATCGCGCGCTCAAGCCCCTGCCGCAGTCGTTCGCCAAGGGCCCACAGTCGTTCCACGCCGCCATCCGCCAGCACGTCGAAGGTGGCGATGCCGGCGGCGAGGCCGTAGGGGCTGGCGTAGTAGCTGCCGTCGATGGTGACCTCGGTGCCGAGCCGGTCCATCAGATCTGCCCGGCCGGCGAGCGCCGCGACGGCGTACCCGTTGCCCAGCGACTTCCCGAGTGCGGTCAGGTCCGGCGTCACGCCGGCGACCGCCTGGTAGCCGCCGAGGTGGTGGCGGAATCCCGTCTTCACCTCGTCGAACACGAGCACCACCCCGTAGTGGTCGCACAGTTCGCGCAGCAGCTCGAGGAACCCGGGCACCGGCGCCGCGTTGGTGTAGCTGTGCAGATACGGTTCGAGGAAGGCGGCCGCATAGCCGTCACCATGGGCCGCGAAGGCGGCGCGCGTCGCGGCAGCGTCGTTCCAGTCCACGACGTCGACGGACGCGGCGATCCCCTCCTCGCTGCCACCGGAGTTGGTGGCGTGGGTCGGCGGCGCGTCACCGGGTGCAACGTCGAAGCTGGCGCCCACGCCGAGCGCACCGGCCCAGCCGTGGTAGTGGCCGTGGAACTTGAAGACGCGCTGTCGACCGGTTGCCGCCCGCGCCACGTGCAGCGAGTGCTGGAGAGCATCGGTCCCGGTGTTCATGAAGACCACCTTGTCGGCAGACGGCACGGCCGCGACGATCCGTTCCGCCAGCTCCACCTCGCCGGCCTGCGGGCCAACCCAGTTGAGGTCCACCCGGGCCACTGTGTCGGCCACCGCCCCGTTCACCCGGGGGTCGGAGTGTCCGATCACGATGGGGCCGTAGGCGTTGAGGTGGTCGATGTAGCGTTTCCCGTCCGCGTTCCACAGGTACGCGCCGCGGGCGCGGGTGATGACATCACCGTATACGGCGCGGCCACCGGCCGATGCGCCGCCCGGGATCACGCGGCTGGCGCGGGCGAGGAGATCCTCGCGGTACGATGCGGAGGGCAGGATCGCGATGCTCATGGTCGTAGCTCCTGGTTGAGGACTGATGGCGATCGTCGCGCCAGGCTGCAGGCGCGGTGTGCCGTCGTCTGTCCCTGCGTCCGGGACGTTCAGGCGAACGCCCCGGCGCAGGACGCCCGGAAGTACACGACCAGGGGTTAGCGGCGGGGTTAGCGCGGCTACACGGGTTCCGCTCGCTTGAGCCGTTCCGCGAGGGCCCGCGTTGCCGGGTCCGGCTCGGCGTCGAACTCGGAGCGCAGGACGCGGGCCAGGCGCTCGAACTCGCGCAGGGCCTCGGCCCGCTCCCCCAGCCGCGCGTGACAGCGCATCAGTCGGCGGGAGGCTTCCTCATCGAGCGGGTCGACCGTGAGGATGCGTCGGTTGAGCTCGGCGGCTTCGGCGAACCGTGACGCCGCCTCCTCGTGCGTACCGAGGGCGAGCAGCCCGTCCACGTACAGGCGCCGCAGATGGTCGCGCAGCTCGAGGTGCCAGTCGCCGGCGCCGGCGTCCTCCAGGAAGTCGCCGCGGTAGCGCGCCAGGGCGTCGCGAAGCGCGGCGGCGGGGAGCTCGCTCGGAGGCTGCCGAAGCGCGTCGCGGACCGCGGTTTCGAAGTCGGCGACGTCGAACTCGACCCCCAGATCCCAGTTCACGCGGTAGCGCTCGCGATCGAAGAGGACGAGCTCCGCACGACCGATTGCCTTGCGCAGGTAGTGGAGGGCAACGTGGAAGTTGTTCTTGATCTGAGCCGGCGCGGCGTCGGGCCAGAAGGCGAGGGCGATCTGATCGCGGGTGCGCCCTGCCCGATGGCACAGCAGGAAGAGCAGTAGCTCCCGCGGTCGAGCGGCGCGCCACGCGGTGATCGGGACGGTGACGCCGTCGCACTGGATCTCGAGCGGACCGAGCGCGAGCACGCGCAGGGCGGGGCCAGGGGCGGCCGGGACGCTCTGGGCGAACAGCGGCGCGGCTGCGGGCGGCGACTCGACCGGGGAAGATGCCGATGGGGCGGCGACGTCCCCCGCCATCGTCAGGCCGAACATCTCCAGGACCCGTGCCAGAACGATGGAGGGGCTCTGGGTGAGGCCCGATGCCCACGCACGCTCGAAGGCCGCCTCTCCCAGGGCGGAGCGGAGCTTCTCACGGACTCGCTCCCAGTCGTGCGCGTCGGCCGGCGGAGGCTTGATGCCGACCGCCGCCAGTTGCTGATAGGCCGCGGCGAGCGCGACCGCGGCTGTCTCGACGTTCCCCCGCGCGTGGAGAAGGGGAGCGAAGGTAGCCAGCCCAAAGGCAGGGCTGACTTGGTTACCGACCGCTGCTCCGAGCTGCACCGCCTCGGCCAGAAGGACGAGGGCCTCCCCGAACCGGCCGGCGGCGATGGCCACCCAGGCGAGGTTGTTGAGCGCAACCGAAACGTGAAAGGGCTCCCCGAGCTCGCGCAGCAGCGCGAGGCTGCGCTCGTAGTACGAACCGGCGCTGGAATAGTCGTCCTGCTGTCGTGCCAGCTCGCCGAGGCCGAGCAGCGCGCGTGCCTCGCTCTCGCGGTCCCCCGCCCGCCACGCGACTTCCGCCGCCTCTGTGCGGAGCGCGCGCGCGAGCGTCAGGTCGGCCTCTGCCTGCGCCACGGAGGCACGGC
>JABWBJ010000130.1 GCA_013360595.1 Gemmatimonadaceae bacterium
TGGCCGCGGGGGGGATCACCGGTGGCGGCGGGAAGAGCCGCGGGGTGAGCAGGATGACCGCCGCAACGAGTACGAGCGCGAGAACGGTGCGTCGGTCCAAGGGAAAGCTCCGGGTTCAGGGAACAGGATCGTAGCCGCCGACATGGAACGGATGGCACCGTCCGATGCGCCGGATCGCCAGCCAGCCGCCGCGCAGGGCCCCGTGTTTCTCCAGTGCTTCGATCGCGTAGACCGAGCACGACGGCGAATACCGGCATGCCGCGGGCAGAAGCGGTCCGAGGAAGAGCTGGTACGCGCGAACCAGCGCAATCAGGACGAATCGCACGGTGGTCCCGGTTTCAGACCGGCAGGCGCTGCAACGCGCCGCCCAGTTCCAGCCGGAGGTCGCCATACGCCTGCCCGTAGGTTCCCGGGCCGACCCGGACCACGGCGTCGAAGCCGCGGCGGAGGGGAAGGATATCCTGCCGGATCACTTCGCGGAGCCGCCGCTTGAGCCGGTTCCGGTCCACGGCGGACCGGCCGTGCCTGGGCACGATGCACCCAACCCTCGGAAAACCGAGAGGGGAAGCGCACACCCGGATCGTGAAGTGCCGGGTCCGTACGACCTTCCCCTCCTGCTGCACACGCCGGATGTCCGCGCTTCGGCTGATGCGTTGCGCCCGCGAGTAGCGCAGGCGCGGCTTACGCGGCGGCGTACTTGGACGGAAGCTTCACGGTCAACCGCTTCCGGCCCTTCTTGCGGCGACGGCTGAGCACTTCGCGGCCCCAGCGCGTCGACATCCGGGTGCGAAATCCGTGCTTCCGGATTCGGCGCTTGTTGCGCGGGCGATACGTCGGCTTTCCCATGGCTACGATATGTGAGACAAAACTGATCTGCGACGGCTTGGTGGGAACGAAACGTAGCCGTGTTACGGCAAGCGTGTCAACGCCTTAGCGACGCTCTCCACAGCGTCGTTCGCCGCGCACGAACTTGCGCGTTGACTTTTCAACAGGGCGGAAATAGCTTCGCCGCCCCTTGAGCTTTTCAACAGAACATGGATCTGGCGCCGCAAGAGGTCTGGAGTCGATTGCTGGAAGTCGCGCGGCGCGAGATGGCGGAGCACACGTACCGGACCTGGCTCGAACCAACGCAGGCCGTTGAGCTCCGCGGCGACAAGCTCATCGTCGCCGTTCCCGATCAGTTCTCCGCCGACTGGAACGACTCCAAGCACGCGGCGCTTCTCAGTTCGCTCGCGCCGATCGCGCTCGGCCATCCCTGCCAGGTCGAGTTCGTCGTCGACGCCCGGTCGCGCCAGCGCGTCCAGATGGACCTGTTTGTTGCGCCCGCGCCTGCCGCCGGTGGCGCGGGCGCCAACGGCGCAGCCCGCGCGCCGCGCCCCCTCCTCAACACGAAGTACACGCTCGACAACTTCGTCATCGGCAAGTCGAACGAGCTCGCCGCCTCGGCGGCCCTGGCCGTCGCCGAAGCCCCGGGGCGCGATTTCAACCCGCTCTTCATCTATGGCGCGACCGGCATCGGAAAGACGCACCTCATGCAGGCCGTCGCCCATGCCATCCTGGCGCGCAACCCGGCAACCCGGGCGGCCTATCTCGGTGCCGAGCAGTTCACCAATGAGTACGTCATGTCGATCCAGGGCCGGACCACTCACGAGTTCCGGCGCCGGTTCCGGGAGCTGGATCTCCTCCTGATCGACGATGTGCATTTCCTGAAGGGCAAGGAAGCTACGCAGGAGGAGTTCTTCCACACCTTCAATGCGCTCTACGAAGGGGGGCGGCAGATCATCCTCACCAGCGACCGGCCGCCCAGCGAGATCCCCGGCATCGAGGCGCGGCTGGTGACGCGCTTCCAGTGGGGGATGGTGGCGGACATCGAGTTCCCTGACTTCGAGCACCGGATCGCCATCCTGCGCAAGAAGGCGCAGCAGGACCACCTGCAGCACACCATTCCCGACGACGTCCTCCATCTGATCGCCGAGCACGTCCGGTCGAGTGTCCGCGAGCTCGAGGGCTGCATCATCAAGCTGATAGCCTTTGCCTCGCTCCGGCAGCAGCCGGTGACGGTCGATCTCGCCATCGAAGCGCTGCGCGATCGCATCCGGCCGGCGGCGACCGGCGGCACGGCGGGCGACGGTCGCGGCCTGTCCATCTCCACGATCCAGTCGGCCGTCGCGAAGGCCTGGGGCGTGAGCGCCGCGGCCTTGACCTCGAAGAGCCGCACACGGGAGGTCGCCGTCCCCCGCCAGGCGGCGATGCTTTTGTCACGTGAACTGTTGAATGCGCACCTGGCAGATATTGGAAACGCATTCGGTGGTCGGGATCATTCCACCGTTATCCACAGCCTGGAGCGGGCACGATACCTCCGGGCGGCGGACCAGGAGTTTGCCGAACGCCTTCAGCTCGCGGTACTTGAGCTCCCGGCGGGCGTCGCGTAGCAAGGTTCTCAGCCACATCTCCACAGTACTGCTGTCACTGAGTTTCTATTTCATACTGAAACAGCAGCACCACCGTTTCCCACTCGAGGCCAGTGCATGCGCTTCACGATCGCGCGCGAAAAACTGCAGGAAGCCCTGACCAGCGTCGCGCCGGCAGTGCCAGCCAAGACGACCCTGCCGGTGCTCGCCAATATTCTGGTCGAGGCATCCGAGCGGGGCGTCCGGTTCTCGGGAACCGACCTGGACGTCGCGGTGTCGATCGAGGTTCCGGCGGATGTGGAGGTGCCCGGGGCGCTCACGCTCCCGGCCAAGCGGCTTGGCGAAATCACCCGCGAGCTGCCCCCGGCGCCAGTCAAGTTCGCCGCGCTCGGTGAGCAGCGGGCAACGCTCGAGTGCAGCCGCACCAGGTTCAAGCTCCTGGGCCTCCCGCGCGATGAGTACCCGGCCTTCGCACCGGTCGAGTTCACCACCGGATGGCGCGTCAAGGCAGGGCTGCTCCACGAGCTCATCTCGCGAACCGCCTTCGCCGTCTCCACCGAGGAAAGTCGTCCGATCCTGAACGGTGTGCTCTGGGAGGTCCGGGCGCAGCTCCTGCGCATGGTGGCAACGAACGGCCACCGTCTCGCGCTCATGGAGGCGCCGGCCGAACTGGGCCAGGGCGCTACCGGTGATTTCATCGTTCCACCGCGGGCCCTCGAGCAGGTGCGCCGCGTGTTTCCGCCTGAAGAAGAGGTCGAGATTGGCAAGGCCGAGAACCATCTCGCGTTCCGCAGCCCGATCGCCAGCGTCTCCACGCGGCTCATCGAGGGGCCGTATCCGAACTACGACCAGGTCATTCCGCGCGACAACGACCGGTTCGCCATCGTCGATCGCGCGTCGCTCGCGAGCGCGCTCCGGCGCATGTCCGTCGTGGCCTCCGATCAGACGCACCGCGTCAAGCTCTCCTTCAACACCGCCCTGCTCCGCTTCACGGTCCAGACCCCGGACGTCGGCGAAGGCCAGGATGAGATTGCGGTGCAGTACGCGGGAGACGCGCTCGACATCGGGTTCAACAGCAACTACCTGCTCGAGATCCTGCGCTACATGCCCACCGACGAGGTCCGCTTCACGTTCAAGACCGCTGAGCGCGCCGCCACCGTCCTGCCCGAGAACTGGGCCGGCCCCGGCCGGTACGTCTGCCTGGTGATGCCGCTCCGGCTCGTCGACTGACCAGCACCGAGAAAGACAACGACGCCCAGGTTCTCTCGAACCTGAGCGTCGCCGTTGAAGGCAGCCTGTAAGCCGGGTTCTGTGCCGGAGCCGGAGCTCCGCGGCAGTCATTCCTCTGGGAACGGGGTCTCCCCCGTCCTCGTGCAGCCTACCCGCGGCGTCTTGATCGGAGTGAGCGTCTCCTCGCCGCCTATTTGGCCTTGCTCCGGCGGGGTTTGCCGTGCCGCCTCCGTTACCGGAAGGCGCGGTGGGCTCTTACCCCACCGTTTCACCCTTGCCGCGATGTTCCGCGGCGGTCTGTTCTCTGTGGCACTGTCCGTCACGGCCTCATCGGCCGTGCCCAGGCGTTACCTGGCGCCTTGCTCAAGGAGCCCGGACTTTCCTCAGAACGGCCCCCGAAGGGGAGACGCCCTGCGACTGCCCGGCTGCCCTCGTCCGGAATATAGCGTCGCGCATCCTCAGGTGACGGGCCGGTGACGAGTGGGCGTCATCTTGGGCGCGTCCGCCGTCGATGCCGGGATCGGCGCGCGCGGAGTAACCCGGACCCGCGTCCCAATGGACTCGCCACGTCTCGACGACAACCCGATCGAAACGATCGTCCCGCGCATCACCACGGTTCTCACCCCGGACGAACGGCTCCGCGTCGACGCCGCTGGCCAGGGGATCTACCGGGCGTGGCACCGGGAAACGCTCTCCGACGCGCTGCGCGACCTTCGCGACCATCGTGCTGCCGCGGTGCTCGTTTCCATCGCGCGGTGCGACGCGCACGACATCCCCAACGTGGCGCGCGTCGTGCGGGAGTTCCCTCGCGTCCCGGCGGTCGCCCTGCTGTCGAGCATGTCGGCGCAGACCGCGCAAACCGTACTGGTCCTGGGCCGTTGCGGCGTGCGCACGCTGGTCGATGTCCGGGAGCCACGTGGCTGGCAACAGCTCCGGTCCGTCCTCCTGCACGATCAGGCCACGGAGATCCACCGGGTCGCGCTTGCGCGCGTCGCCGCCGACCTCGTGGGCGCCCCGGAGGGCTGTCACCGTTTTTTTCGCGCTCTCTTTGAGGAAGGCGCCGAGACCCGCACCATCCAGGAACTGTCGGCGGCCCTCGGCGTCATCCCGTCGACGCTCATGAGCCGCTTCGTGCGCGCGTCCCTCCCGGCGCCGAAACTGTTCCTGTCGATGGCGCGCCTGGTGTGCGCGGCCCGCCTCTTCGAGAATCCCGGCCTCTCGGTGACGCTCGTGGCCAACGAACTCGACTACAGCTCGCCGCAGGCCTTCGGTCGCCATCTCCGGTCGATCCTCGGAATGACCGCGCTCGAATTCCGGGACCGATACGATGGCGAGGGGATGCTCCAGCGCTTTCGCGACGAACTGATCCTTCCCAACGTGCAACGGCTCCGTCGCTTCGATCCCCTGCGCGTGGACGCGGCCCAGCGAAGCCGTTACGAGCCCTGAGCGTTCCCCGCCTCCGCATGAGCCAGCAGCTCCTGAAGCCTGGTCAGGCAGAGCACGTCGAGCCCGTGGCCCTCGAGGATCTCGCGTCCGCCTTCTTCACGATCGACCAGGGCGAGAACGCCGGCGATCCCGTTCCCGGCCCCCCGCAACGCATCGACTGCCCGGAGGGCCGAACCCCCGGTGGTGATCACGTCCTCGATCACGACCACGTGATCGGTGTCGCGAACGGGGCCCTCGATCAGCCGCCCGGTGCCGTGCTGCTTGGCTTCCTTCCGCACGGTAAATGCCCGGACGAGCGGCGGCGCCTGCACGCTCGCGAGCGCAATCGAGTACGCGATGGGGTCGGCGCCGAGCGTCAGCCCGCCAACCGCGTCCACGGTCCAACCACGCGCGCGAATGGCTGCCAGGGCAAGCGGTCCGATGATGGCGAGCCCCTCCGGGCTCATCGTCGTCAGACGGGCGTCGATGTAATGGGACGACTCGCGGCCCGAGGCGAGCGTGAACCGCCCGCGGCGAACCGACCGCTCCGCCAGCAGGCGAACCAGCTCGGCGCGATCGGCGTTCACTGAGATGCCGGCGTCGGTCCGCGACGTGGTCAGCGACCGAACAGTCCCTTCATCCGGGACAGGAGCCCCCCTTCGCCGGGCGCGGTCGCCCCGGGGGATGGAGCGGGCGCGGTCGCCCCGGGGGATGGAGCGGGCGCCGCCGCCCCCGTCGCCGACGTATCGGTCAGAGCGTCCCGAAGCTCGCGAGCGAACGTCAGCACGTCGGGGTATCGATCCCCGGGTTCCCGGGACAGGCCCTTCATCATCACCGCCTCGACGCGGGGTCCGAAATCGAGGCCGGCCCGCGCCTTGTTCAGCGGAATGGGCGGCTGCGAAAGGAGCTGCGTGAACATCTCACGCGGCGACTTGGCGAGATACGGCAGCGTGCCCGTCAGAAGCAGGTAGGCGATCGTCGCGAGGCTGTACTGGTCAGCGGCCGGAGTGACGAGCGCCCCCGACAGAGCCTCCGGAGCGACGTACATCAGGGTCCCGACGAAGTACCCCGCCCGCGTCAGCCGCTCATCCTGCGACGTATCGGTGGCCGCGGCGATGCCGAAGTCGAGCAGTTTGAGGGTCCCCGTCGCGTGATCGTACATCGCGTTGTCCGGCTTGAGGTCGCGATGCACGATCCCGGACTGGTGGGCCGCGCCGACCGCGTCGGCGATCTGCATCACCACGTGCGCCACCTCCGCCCGTGGCATCGGGGCATTCTTCTTGGCGTAGTTCTCGAGCAGGTCGCCGCCAGCCCATTCGATCACCAGGTAGGGGATGCCATCGACCTGGCCTGTCTCAATGGTGCGGATGACGTTCGGGTGAATCACCCGCTTGCCGAAGTTGGCCTCCCGGGTGAAACGCGCCAGGGCCGTCTTGTCCTGGCGCATCTTGTCGCGCAGCGCCTTGAATGCCACCGTGCCGTGCTGCGGATGGGTCGCCCGATACACGACCGACGTTCCACCCTCGCCGACGAGCTCTTCGATCGAGTAGCCGGCTATGGTCTGACCTGCGAGGTTTTCCTTGGGCACGGGCGCGAACCTAATGCGGCGTTCCGGGGGCGGCAAGCAACGGATGTCCCCGCAGGGCAAATCGGGTACCTTGCAGCAGGACGTTTCTCGAGCGGAGGACGCATGCACCGTGGGTGGTCAGGGCTCTTGTTGAGGAGGACCGGGGTGGCGGCGGCGCTGGCCATCCTGCTCGCGGCCTGCGGCCGAAGCGCGGGGCCGGCTCCC
>JABWBJ010000131.1 GCA_013360595.1 Gemmatimonadaceae bacterium
CCGCCACCGCCACCGCGGCCCCCGGCGCCGGCCGGCGCGTTGGGCGCGAGATTCCACTGGACGCGGTTGATCCCCTGCGCCACCGGCCCCTCCAGGTCCCGAACCACGCGGCCGGTTACGTCGGCGATCTGGATGCGCGCCGACCCGGATCCGGCGTTCCGCACGTAGTAGCTGATCGCCGAGCCGCGAGGCGCATTCTCTCCGATGAAGTTCATCTGCCCCGTCACCTGCTGGCCAACCTTCCGGTCGTTCAACCAGGCCACGGCAGGACGGATATCGAACAGGTGCACCTCCGACGCCAGCACCGCGGGCGTCAACTGCTGCAGCGGCGAGATGTCGTCCGCGATCCAGATGCTGCGCCCGTGGCTGCCCACGATCAGATCGTTCTCGCGCGAGTGGATCCGGATGTCGTCCGTGCGAACCGTCGGGTAGTTGTTCATGAACTTCTGCCACGACTGACCGCGATTCAGCGAGACGTACAGCCCGAACTCCGTGCCGACAAACAGCAGGTCCGGGTTCTTCGCGTCCTCGACCACCGTCTGGATGTTCCCGTAGGCCGGCAGGTTGGACGAGATGCTCGTGAACGTGCGCCCGAAGTCGTTGGTGACGAAGACGTACGGCTTGAGATCGTCGGAGCGGTGGCCGTCAACCGCCACGTACGCCCGCGCCGAGTCGTGCGCCGACGCGACGACCCGCGACACCCAGTACAGGTGGCCGGCCGGGAGGCCCGGCAGGTTCCGGCCGACCTCCGTCCACTGCGACATGTCGCCTCGCGAGACCTGCACGTTGCCGTCGTCGGTCCCCGCCCAGAGGAGCCCCGGCTTGATCGGCGACTCGGAGACCGTGATCACCGTGCTGTACTGCGAGATGCCGTCGTTCTTCGACAGCATGGTGACGTTCCCCGGCTGCCCCATGATCTCGTGCGTGTTCCGGTCATACTGCTTCGTAAGGTCCGGGCTCGCGACCCAGGTCATGCCCCGGTCGTACGACCGGAAGACCCGGTTGCCGCCCAGGTACACCAGCGACCCGTTATGCGTCGACAGGAGGTACGGCGTGTTCCAGTTGAACCGGTAGCTCTCGCCCGGCGCGCCGTTCACGACGTTCGGCGTACCGCCTCGCCCACCGCCGCCGCCGCCACCTGGCGGCGCCCCGGCACGGCCCGCGGCTGACGGAACATCCACCTGCGGCGGAGGGGGCGGCGGCACCGGACGGATGCTCCCGCCGCGCCCGGTGCGCAGGTCGAGCCGGTTCGTGTTCCCGTTCTGCGACTCGGCGTACACGATGTTGTAGTCGGTCGGGTCCTGGCCCGTGTAGAAGCCATCGCCACCGCCGATGTTGAACCAGTCGGAGTTCAGGATCCCGTTGTTGTGCCGGCGGGAACTCGGTCCGCACCACGAGCCGTTGTCCTGCAGCCCGCCGCACACCCAGTAGGGCCGCCGCATGTCGTACGAGATGGCGTAGAAGTACCCCGCGGCCATGGTCTTCACGGAGATCCACGTGCGCCCCTGGTCGTAGCTGATGTCCAGGCCGCCGTCATTCCCGTTCATGATGTGGTTCGAGTTCCGCGGGTTGATCCAGATGGCGTGAACGTCGACGTGGCCCGGATCCCCGTGGCCGCCGGACTCGTCGAGGGTCGCGAACGTCCGCCCGCCGTCCAGCGACTTGGCGATCGGCAGACCCGCCACATAGACGTTGTTCGGATTCTGCGGATCGATGCGCAGCTGGCTGAAGTACATCGGCCGCGCGTTGCAGTTGCTCACGTGCGTCCACGAGCCACCGCCATTCGTGGACTTGAAGATGCCGCCCTGCGCCGGGTTGAGCGCCGGGGGCGTCTGGGGCTGTGGCGGCTGTTCACCGCCGCGTCCGCCGCCACCGCCGAAGCCTCGTCCGGGGCCCGCATTGTTGCACCAGTTGTAGCCGCCGCCGCCGAATCCGCCCCCCGCCCCCCCACGGCCCTGCCCCGGCTGGATGACCTGGCCAACCTCCCCGGCCTCGATCTGGACCATCACGATGTTCGGGTTGGAGCGCGACACGTCGAGGGCGATGCGCCCATAGGTGCCCGGCGGCAGTCCGCTCCCGGTCATCTTCGTCCAGGTCTGGCCGCCGTTCGTCGTCTTCCAGATCGCGCTCCCCGGACCGCCGCCGTTGAAGCAGCAGGTCGTGCGGCGCCGCTGGTAGCTCGCGGCGTAGAGCACGCTCGGGTTGGAGTGGTCGATGGCGAGGTCCGTGAAGCCCGTGTTCTCGTCGACGTGCTTCACCCTGGTCCACGTGCGGCCGCCGTTCGTGCTCTTGTAGATGCCGCGCTCCTCATTGGGCCCGAAGAGATGGCCGAGCGCCGCGACGTACACCGTCTCGGGATTGCGCGGGTCGATCACGACGCGGGCGATCGTCTGCGTCTCGCGGAGCCCGATGTAGCTCCAGGTCTTCCCGCCGTCCGTCGTCTTGTACATCCCGGCCCCGAACGACGACGACTGCCGGTTGTTCGGCTCCCCCGTGCCCACGTACACGATGTCCGGGTTCGTCGGGTGGATGGCGATGTCGCCGACCGACGAGACCTCGTACGTGTCGAAGACCGGCTCGAACGTGGTGCCGTTGTTCACCGACTTCCACACGCCGGACGTGGCATACCCCAGGTAGATGATGTTGGGGTTGCTCTCGGAGACGGCGATGTCGTCGATGCGCCCACCCATGCTCGCCGGACCGATGCTTCGGAAGCGGAAGTTCCGGAGCAGCGGATCGGTCGACTGGTTGATCATCGGCGCGGCCGTCGGCGCGGCCTGACCCTGCGCCACCGCGGACACGAAGGCCAGCGCGAGCGCAGGAGCGATCCGGAACAGCTTGGAGATTCGACTGGGCATGGGAATCCCGAAGGGTTGGGGGAGGAGGAGCGACCTGCCGCCGCCTGCTGCGCACTGCCTGCCGCGGCCTGTCTTTCCCATTACGCGCCTCCCGAACTTCCCGTTCGGTCCACGCCGGGTCAAGGAACCAGGATCGGCTTTCCCCCGCCGTAGGTATCGAGGCGCACCACGTCCGCCACCGTGCCCGTTTCCTGGCTCACGACCACCACGTGGGTCTTCTCGGGCCCGTACAGGGGGCCATCCGGCCGGATCCCTCCCACGATGTACAGCCACTTCCGGTCCGCGCTCTCTTCCGCGCCCAGAATCCCGAGTGGACGCTCGCCGAAGGGGAGCACGCGAAGATCCACGATCGAGGCCAGCTCCAGGTTGGCGTCAAGGATGTAGATGATGCCCGAGCTGGCCACGATGTCCGACCCCACGTCGGGGATGATCAACCGGCCCGTCGCCCCGGACTGGAAGAACGGAGCGGCCTGCGGCCGGTCCGCCCGAAGCTCCAGGGCGAGCGTGGCGGCATCGTAGCGGAGCAACTCCAGGTTGGTCATCACGATCAGGTCCTGGCCGTCGGCCGTCAGCTCCATCTGCAGCACGGTGCGCGAGGGGAGCGGCAGCAGCACCGAGTCCCGCGCGGCGTAGGAGCTGCCACAGACACGGTGCAGAAACCCGCGCGTGTTCCCCTGGATCTGCGAATCCAGGCCGAGGACGAGACACCCCTCGTGTGCCCCCGGAGCGGCCGGCGTCCCCACGACGGCGCGGAGCCGCTGCGACACGGGACCGAAGAAGCGCGTGATCCGCTGGCGCTGGTAGTCGAACCCTGCCACCCCGCCCACGCCGTTCTGGAAGGCACGCGAGAGGAACACCTCGGGCCGCGACGGATTGACGGCCATGAGCGTGGCGCCCAGCTGCACGCCGTCCACGGACACGGGCGTCGCGCCATCGGCGAGCGCCAGACGCCAGAGCTCGAGTCCCGATTCGACGTCGAGTCCTGTCATCACGAGTTGCTCGCTGGCCAGCCGGCCCACGCTCAGGACCGAACCCCGGGCATTCTCGGCCGACGGCCCCTGAACCAGGAACCGTGGCCCGCTCCGGCGGATGATGCCGCGCCAGTCGAGGTCGACCACAATCGCTCCGTCCTCGGTGCCGGCGATCAGCAACCGCCGATCGTGGACGCGGACCGCGGGCCCCGACGCCTCGGCGCAGGCGAGCAGGGCGAGGAGGGCGAGGAGCAGGCACGACACGGCTGGGCGACGGGGCATCGCGGCGTAAGCTAACGCTCGCGCGCGAATCACCCGTGCGTCTCTCCGTCCCTCGCACTACGATATGGACGCCTCTCAGGGGGATTCCATGCCAACCGGATTGCTGCGTCCCGCCGCCCTTCTGCTGCTGCCCTTCATGCTGCCGATGCCCCAGGGTCAGACCGCCTCCGTGACGGTCACCGAGGGCACCAGCATGTCGGTTGCCGCATCGCCGGACGGCCGGTCCTTCGCGATCGACCTGCAGGGGACGATCTGGATCGTGCCCGCGGCCGGTGGCGTGGCGCGGCCGGTCACCGACTTCTACAACGACGCCCGCCACCCGTCGTTCTCTCCGGATGGACGCACCATCGCGTTCCAGGGGTATCGCACGGGAGGATACGACATCTGGGCCGTCGCGCCCGATGGATCGAACCAGCGACGGCTGACCTCGGGTCCGTGGGATGACCGCGAGCCGGCCTGGTCGCACGACGGAACGCGCCTGGCCTTCTCCTCGGACCGTGGCGAATCGATCAGTGCCGGCCAGACGAGGGCGGGGAGCGGCAACTACAACATCTGGGTCCTCGACGTCCGAACCGGGCAGGTGACGCAGGTGACCCGGGACCGCGGGGACGATTTCATGCCGACCTGGTCGCCGGACGACCGCGAGATCGCCTTCATCTCGACGCGCGCCGGCGGCCAGACGATCTGGGCGGTGACCCTGGAGACAGGCGCCGAGCGGCGAGTGTCGGGCGACGGCGTCCGCGCCGACGCGCCGTCCTGGGGGCCGGGGGGCCGGATTGTCTACCACTCGACCGCCGGCAATGGCAGCCAACTGGAGATCGACGGGCAGGCGGTGACGATGGACGAGAATGCGTTTCCGTTCCGGGCCTCGTGGGTGAGTGCGACCGACATCGTGTACGTGAGCGACGGGAAGATCCGCCGGCGGTCGGTTGGCGGCGGCGCGCCGCGCACGATCGAGTTCTCGGCGACGCTGCCGGTGCTGGCGGCCGGGAGCCGTTCATCAATGGCGCCGCCGGCCGTGTCAGGGTCTCCGCTGCCGGTAAAGGGCGTGGTGGGTCCCGCCATCTCGCCGGACGGCCGGTCGATCGCTTTCGTTGCGCTGGGGGACCTGTGGGTGATGCCCATCGGCGGCCAGCCGGAGAACCTGACGAGGGACCGGTACCTCGACGCCGAACCCGCGTGGTCCCCCGACGGGCGCTTCCTGGCCTGGTCCAGCGATCGCGGAGGCCAACTCCTCGACCTCTGGATTCGCGACATGTCGACCGGACAGGTCCGGCAGCTGACCCGCACCGCTGGATCGGCGATGGGCGCGTCGTGGTCGCCGGACGGGCGACAGCTCGCGTTCCTGAACGTGGACGGTGTCTGGCGCCGCGCCAGCGTGAACGTCGTGGACGTGGCGACCGGGGCGGTGCGGGAAGTCCATCCGTCGCTCTTCGGTCCCGGGAGCCCCACCTGGTCGAAGGACGGGCGGCGGGTGCTGGTCGCGGCGCTGACGCCGTATTCGGGCCGCTTCCGCGAGGGGACGAACCAGTTGCTCTCGGTGTCGGTGACAGGCGGCGACTCGGCCTGGTACGCGCCGGTCGCGCACCAGGGCATCGACTCGCGGGTCGGGAACGGTCCGGTCATCTCGCCGGACGGCGCCTCGATGGCGGTGGTCTACGAGGGGCGGCTGTCCCTCATTCCCGTCACGCCGTCGGGGGCGCCGGCCGGGGCCCCACGCCGCCTGACGAGTGAGATGGCATACAGCCCGACCTGGACCGGCGATTCGCGCTCGATCCTGTACCAGTCGATGGACCGCCTCCGGATCGTGCAGGTGGCCACGGGGCGGTCCCGGGACGTTCCGTTCGCGATGACCTACGCGCGCGCGGCGCCGGCCGGACGGTACCTGATCCATGCCGGGCGCCTGGTGGACATGCGGAGCGACGCGGCGCGCGAGCACGTCGACATCATCATCGACGGAGCGCACATCGCCTCGGTGGCGCCGCATTCGGAGGCGGCGCACGGCACGCTGCGCGTGGTCGACGCCTCCGGACGCACGGTGATGCCGGGGCTGGTCGAGTACCACTCGCACATGCAGAAGGACCTGGGCGAGGCGCACGAGCGGGCGGCGCTGTCGTTCGGGATCACCACGGTGCGGAGTCCGGGGAGCACGCCGTACGAGGCGGTCGAGGACCGGGAGGCGGTCGACGCGGGGGTCCGGATCGGCCCGCGCATCGTGGCCGGCGGGTACCTGATCGAGTGGCAGCGCGTGTACTACAAGATGGCCGTGGCCGTGCACGACTCGGCGCACCTGGAGCTCGAGCTGGCGCGGGCGAAGGCGCTGGGGCACGACGTGCTCAAGGCGTACGTGCGGATGCCCGATCTCCAGGCGAAGCGGATCGCGGAGTTCGGCCGGTCCAACGGGATCCGCACGTCGTCGCACGAGGTGTACCCGGCGGCGCTCTCCGGACTGGACGGGACGGAGCATACGACCGGCACCAGCCGGCGCGGCTTCTCGCCGAAGGTGGCGACGCTGAATCGCAGCTATGACGACGTGGCGCAGCTCTGGGGGCGGTCGGGGATGACCTTCACGCCAACCATGGCGTTAGGCGGCGCGACGATGGCGCGCATGGTGGCGGCCGACACGGCGCTCCGCGGCGACGAGCGCTTCGGGCTGTACCCGGCCTGGTTGAGTGCGGCGGTGACCGGAGGCGGCGGCCGTGGCGGG
>JABWBJ010000132.1 GCA_013360595.1 Gemmatimonadaceae bacterium
GCGCACGCGCGTCTGCATCTCCGCCTCGATGTCCTCCATCGTCGCCTCGACCGACTCGCGGAAGGCGTCCAGGATGCGCTCGTCGCGCGTGAGGCCGTAGAGAATCGAGACCGACTTCGGCACGTGGAAGTTGAAGTCGTAGCCCACGCGCCGCTCGCGCTTGGTGCGCGGCGTCAGCGTCTCGCCGTTCGCCGGATGGCGGTTCTCGCACAGAGCATCCCAGTCCTCCCGCCCGACATTGCCCGTCAGCCCGAGACGCGCCGCCCCCTTGCCTTTCCAGACGCCGACGAGTTCCTGTCCCTCCGAGTAGTAGTCGGAGGTCGAGTAGTAGCTCTTGGCCCGGTCCGGCGAGTTGTTCTGGGTAATGCGAAGCATGGTGACGCGATAGTTCCTACCGCGTCATTCGCCATCGTCAAGAACTTGTTCGCGCGGGGGTTGATTTCTTTCACGGCGCTTCACGCAAGCACCCGGCCGGATCAGCGCGCGGGCGCGCTTCGCTGTCGCAGCTCTCCCAGCCTCGCGGCCAGGGCCTGGCGGCCCATCGTGCGGGCATAGTTCTCCGGCGTCATCCCCGCCTGGTCCCGGGCCGCCACGTCGGCGCCGTGCGCCACAAGCAGCTCGACCACGTCGCCCGCCCCGTGCGCAGCCGCCTTGTGCAACGGCGTTTCGCCGCCGGCGTCCCGCGCATCGACGTCCGCGCCGTGCGCGATGAGCGTCCTGGCTGCCTCCGCGTTCCCGACCGATGCCGCTACGTGCAATGGCGCGCACAGGTCGGCGTCACGGGCGTTCACCGACGCCCCGTCGGCCAGGAACTGCTCGACCTCCGCCTGGCGGTCTCCCTTGGCGATGGCGTTTCGCAGGCCGAAGTCGTGCAGCAGCTTGAGCATGCGCCGGTCGCTGCGGTCGTGCGCCAGAACTAGCGAATCCACGTCCACCTCCGCGCCGCGCTCCAGCAGCGCCCGTGCCGCGCCGACCCTCCCGCCCCCGGTCGCCAGGTGCAGCGGCGTCAGTCCTGATTTGTCGGCCGCATTGGGACACCCGCCACGGTCCAGCAGCAGCGTCACGACCTCGGCCTGCCCCTCGCGCGCCGCGTGGTGCAGCGCTCTCACACCCTTCGCATCCGCCGCATCCGGGTCAACGGACCTGTTCAGCAACGCCATCAACGCGGAAAGATCGCCGGTCGCCGCCGCCTTGTGCAGTTCAAGCACCTCCTGCTTCCGATCCGTCATGTCTCCTCGATCAGCCCTGCAACCTCCTTCCCCGTGTACCACGTCCGCTCGCTCACGTGTGTGAATCTTTGATGACGATTCGCCGGCGCCTTTTGATGCGGCGGCAACGAAGCATGCACCTCCTTGCTGGCTCCAACCGCCGCGGCCGTCCTTGCGCAATGTCCCCTACGCCCCGATGCTGCCCGCCCCACACAAGCCAGTGCCCGCCTCAAACGCGATGGCAGACTGTGCACTGGTCAAGCACCGAAACGGCCCGGAGCAGCAACCCCTTGAACGTCCTGGACATTCCGCTTGCGGGGCCTTCGACGTGACACTCAACTGTCACAAATATGTCATAAATGTGCCACAAATATGTAACAGTGGGTTGGTACACTGAAAGAGCAATGGAGACATTGTAGCTACAACTCGATTGAAGGAGGATTATATGAGTATCTATAAAACGTACTGCAAGTACCTGTGTGTGGCGGCCGCCGCCGGCCTGCTCGTGACCGGCATGCCCACCCAGGGTAACGCCCTAGATGCGGCGTTCTCGGCGGACTTCGCCGGCATTCTCGATGCCGTTGACATCTCTGCCGGCGCAAACACCGGCACGCCGGTGTGCGGTGACATGAAAGGCAAAGCCTGCTCGCCCAACGGCGCGGTGCAGAAGTGCCAGTCCAAAAAGGGCGTCCGACTCTGCCAGACCTGCACTGATGGCCAGTGGGGTTCCGGCTATCATGGTGACTGCTGGAACAGCTCGACTTCAGGCACCCAGGTCGATGGTGATGCGGTCCTGGAAACGTTCTAGTACCACAACGCGAACAACATAACTGCCGTTGACTTGAAAGCCCCGGGAAACCGGGGCTTTTTTTCTCTCCAAGCGGGGGTCGCGTACCGGCAGGACGCTCAAGTCGTGATGGTCCCCATTCGACGGCGCAGGTAACCGGCCGGGTCCGACGGATAGCCGACGGCGGCCGCCAGGAGCACGGACGGCGAATCGCGGAAGCAGGCGAACTCGGGGTCCGCCTTCAGCCGCTCCATCCGTCGAATCACGCCGCGCAGGAACGCCGCGGGATCGGTCCCGTATCCGACCGCCGCTCGCCGAAGCACCCAGGGCGTCCTTCTGAACCGGGCGAACTCCGGGTCGTCGCCCAGCTCCTTCGCGCGGCGCATAGCCTCCCGCAGCAGCCTCCGGGGGTCGTCCGGCGACTGGAGAGCGGCGGCGCGAAGCAGCCAGCGCGCGTCCCTGATGCGGGCGAACTCCGGATCGTCGGCCAGCCGCCTGACCTGCCGGGTGACCTTGCGCAGGAAGCCTGCCGGATCGGACGCGTGACCCACCACGGCCCGGCGGAATACCCAGGGCGTGTCGCGGAAGTCGGCGAACTCCGGGTCACTCGCCAGCCGCTTCGTTTTCCGTATCACACCGCGCAGGAACCCGGCGGGATCCCGCCGGTAGCCCACGGCGGCCAGCCGCAGCACGCCCGGCGTATCGCGCAGGCACGCGAACTCGGGGTCGGCGCCGAGCCTGTTCACCTGCTCGATGACTCCGCGCAGGAATCCCGCCGGGTCCGATGGATGGTCCACGGCCGCCGCACGGTAGGCTGACGGCGTATCCCGGAAAGATGCGAACTCGGAATCACGGGCGAGCGCGTCGATCTCTGAGACCACCCGGCGGAGGAATCCCTCCGGATCGGCCGGATGACACACCGCTGCCGATCGGAAGACCCACGGCGTGTCTCGCAGCGATGCGAACTGCGGGTCAGCGCTCAGTGTCCGCACCTGTTCGAGCACCTGGCTGAGGAATCCGGCCGGGTCCGACGGATGGTTGACGGCTGCGTGCTTCAGCACCCAGGGCGTGTCCTCGAAACACGCGAATTCGTGCTTGAAAAGCGGCGCGAGCCGGCCGCAGTAAACGGTCGCCGGAACGATACTTGTCGCATCAACGCCGAGCAAACGGGCATTGTCGAGCAGTTCGTCAAGCAGAACCCGGTACACGGCGGGGCGCAGACGCTCCGTGAGCACCAGTTGCCGCCGCCTGCACAGTTCCTCCAGCACTGTGAATGCCTGCCGGGCAGCAGCGGCGTCGCCCGCCGAAATCCTCCGGCTCCGCCCGCAAACCCTCCAGGCTCGCTCCAACTCGCGCCTGGCCGCATCGGACAGGAACCGCCTCCCCGCCAGCGTCCTGCCGCTGCGGCGCTGCGCGTCCCTGGCGTCCGCCAGGAACCGCTCCGCCTCCATCATCAACGCGTCCGCCTCTGCACTCCCCCGCATCTCGCCCGGCGCTTGCTCCCTTCGCTGTTCGTCCACGTCCCCGAATCAGACCATACTCCGGTTAACCTGGCGTTAATCGTCCTACCGCCGCCCGCCGCCGGCTTGCCACGAAGCGCCTTCGTACGCGCGATCGGCAATCGCCCGGCGCGGGATTACCCGTCCGTCCGCAACCACGAGAAATCAATAGCTTGCGTCTACCCCGGCACGCATGTGTCCGTGCGACTCGTCATCATATTGTCACATTTTTGCGATATAATGGCTAATACGGTAGAGGCACGATGAAAGGCACCCACCTTTGCCGGAGGAGGATAGACATATGACTGACACACGAATGACAAGGGCTCGCCCGACCATCACGCTGGCCCTTGCCGCAACGGCGATGCTTGCCATCACCACCGGACCCGAAACAGCGCGTGCAATGGCCGCCGCCGTGGACAACTCGTTCGCCGTGCCGGGCCTGACGACGCCGCGATCGCGCGCCGACAGGCCAAACTGCCACGATTTCCCGCCGCAGGATTGCACCGCACCTGCCGGCAATGACCTCGCGGGAAGGTGCTTCTTCCCGAACTCAGGAGACGACCCGTTCTACATCCAATGCCCCGTGGTGCGTTGTAATGAGGGCGGCACGATTGGCCCGGTAAGACTGTTATGCATCTGTGTTTCGGCGAATCCTCCGGCATATGACTATCCATCATGGATGTGCGTACCACACCATAGGGATTGGCCTGGCGGCAGCGGGTTCCCCGAAGAGGAGTTCGGAGACGAAGAACAGGAGCCCGGCCCCGAGGTGCTCTATTAGCGCCATGCGTGCGTACAGCTATCAACACACTGTGCAACATTTAGAGTTAGGAGAACTACTATGAATATCTACCATCATAAGGCGCACCGCCTCTCGCGGTCGGTGGCAATGGCCACCGCAGTCCTCACCCTGGCCATGACCGCCTTCGCGAGTCTGGCGCAGGCGAGATCTACCGGCCTGGGCCTAACGGAAGCCTGCGCATGGATGTGCGAGGACAGCCAATCGCTCCAGAGCTGCAGCCGCGAGGCGTTTGCCGGAATGTGCATGAACACCTTCGTGTTTCCCCCGGGTCCGGGGGATAGCGGTCCCTTCACTCTCGACACCTGTCCCTACATCACGCTGCTGGACTCCAATGGGCAAGCCATTGGATCGATACCCTGTGACGTTCCGCACACTCCACCCTTTATGCCGCCTGGATTCCTTCCGCCTGACGACCGCTGGCCCCCGGTAAGACCGCCAGCCGTGGGGCCGTCCCTACCGGACGAACCCGTGGCGCCGCCACCCCTCGCCTGAAGCGTTGGCTCGTCCCAGATGGAGGATGCACTTATGCCAGTTTACTGCGAGGACAGGCCCACGTTGACCTGGCACACGCCCTCGGACACCGTGAGGTTGTACTGACCGTTCTCCGTGCATAGTCCCGGCCCGCCGATGAGGCCCGGCGCGAACGGCCCCGGCAGGATCGGCGTCGCCAGCATGTGCACAGAACCGCCGGCCGGGTCGCCGTCATCGAGCTTGCGGTCGAGCGCTTCCGCGTCGGCCGGGATCACGGGAGAACTCCAGCTCGTGCTGCTGCCGTCGGGTTGCATCTCCAATATGCGCATGATCGACAGCCAGTGCGGCAGCAGCCTGTCCGCGTCCGTGTTCACGATCAACTGGCCGCGCGTGACCAGCGCGGCCGCCGGGAAGTACAGGAAAGCCGCCTCCGCCGTCTGAATGTCAGCGCCCGCGTCGGTGCCGGCGAACTGGCCCGGGATCATCTCCGCCGTCGCCAGGTCCGACCAGAACAAGGTGAACTCGCAGCCGTACACCTTCAGGCCGCCCATGTCGGCGGTGCAGTGCTCGATGAGCTGGTTCCCGTCCCCGTGACCCCGCGCGCCCGACCGCGGCTCGAAACCCAACGCGCTCGCCTGCTCGGCCCGTAGGTCGCCCGGCATGCCTCCGAACTTCAGCCGAAAGGCCGCCACCGCCGTGTTGAACTGCTCCAGTTGCCGGGCCTGCATGCGGACCGCCGCGACCCTGTGAAGGTCCGTGCCGACGACCAGGACGCCCGCCAGCAGCCCGATGACGACGAGCATGACCGTCAGCTCCAGCAGCGTGAAGGCGGCCGCTCCCCGGCGCCGCCGGCCACTTCCCTTCAGCTTCGCGAGCCCGCTCCGCGGCCCGGGATCATGTCTCATCACCATATAACAGCGACCACATTCGCACGGCGCCGTGCCATCGCCTTGAGCGGCGTGCCACGGGCTGGCGCACACCTCACGACTACCACAGAACGGCGCCGGGCGCAAATCGTCGCCCGCTGCATGGCAATTCCGCTTGCGAACCGTCCGGCAACGCCCCGGCCGGCGCCACGCGTCCGGCAGCCTTCTTAACGATTCGTCAACCAATGCCTGCTACGGTGCGGCGAGGATCAACAGGGCACCGAGGCCGTCGCCGTGCAACCGCCTGACCACCCTCTGCCAGGAACACTCCCCCACGCAACCGCCATGATCGGTGGCGCCGGCGCCGCCGTCGTCATTCTCCACGCCAGCCATCTCGGCCCCTTCGCCGGCGATGCTCTCCGCCTGGCGGTCGTCGCGATGTCCGCCGCGGCAGGACGCGCCTGCTCGCTTGCGCACGGTCGCCTGGGCCTGGCGCTCTCCGTCCTCACCCTGATTCTCTACTGGCTCTTCCTCTACCCGCTGGAGTTGCTCCCCCCGCGTCCCAGCCTCTTCCACGCGTTCTATGGCGCCGTCGCGGCCGGCGCACTGGCGCTAACCCCTGCCATGCTGCTCAGGCGGCGCTACGGCCTGGCCGGCGGCAGCGTGGCCGCCGGCGTGGTTCTGCTCTGGTACGTCCTGATCTGACTCCCGCTGCAGGCGGGCTTCGCCTGCCGTCCCGCCCTGCGGATGGTTCGTCCACTCCGGAAGCATCCCGGCCGCGGCACGAACGCCGGCGTTGAATCGCCCCCAGTGCAGCCACGGCGCGATGCGGCTCATTGCCAAGACCTCCATCGTCCGCTTCCCTCTCGGCTATGTGGGGATCGCCCGGGCGTTGACGTGCCGGGCTCGTCTCTTCTTTCTCCCGGTCTCCTGCACCCAACACGGCCTGATTGACGGCATCGCTACAGCCGCCGCCGGTCCGGTCAAGCGGAAAACCGGTTCCTCCCAACATCTTCACTGCGTTGCAGACCGGGTCCCTCCCGTTTTCCGCTGTGACCGTTGCGCTCCGCCCCGGCTTGGAGCGGCTGGTTTCCGCGTGCCATCAGGCCGCGATGGGCGCGGCCGGAAA
>JABWBJ010000133.1 GCA_013360595.1 Gemmatimonadaceae bacterium
GCGTCCGCCGGCGCGGCCGCGGTCAGCGTCAGGACCACCGCAGCCGCAACAAGCCCGGCGCCCAGGCGGCGCAGCGGATTACGCATGGCTCGTCAGCGACAGCGATCCCGTGCTGTCTCCGAACTTCTGCAGGTCGTCCATGCCGAGCATGTGCATCATGCTGAGCATGGCATTCGCCATCGGCGTGCCATCCTCCGCCTTGATGTGCACGTTGCCGGGGAGCTTCCCGTTGGCGCGACCCAGGAGGAAGAGGGGGCAGCGCCGGTGGTTGTGCAGGTTCGAGTCGCCCATCGGCGAGCCGTAGATGATCATCGTCTTGTCGAGCATGTTGCCGTCCTCCTCCTGGATGCTCTTCAGCTTCTCCAGGAAGTACGGCAGCATGGACACGTGGTACTTGTTGATGAGGTGGAAGTTCTTCACGCCCGCCTCGCTGCCCCCGTGGTGTGACGCCGGATGGAACGGCCGGTCGGATCCGCTCTCCGGGTACACGCGGCTCGAGCCGTCGCGACCCATCTTGAACGAGAAGACGCGGGTGATGTCGGCGGCGAACGCCAGCGCCTGCAGATCGAACATCAGCTGCACGTGCTCGGCAAACGAATCGGGAACCCCCGCCGGCGCCTCGGGGATCTCGCGCGGTTCGCCGCTGAGGTTCCGGGCCTCGATCCGCTGGATTCGGCGCTCGACTTCCCGGATGTCGGTGAGATACCGGTCGAGCCGCAGACGGTCGGCCGGTCCGAGCGATGTCTTGAGCGACGTCATCTCCCCGGCGACCCAGTCCAGAATCGACCGCCGCGTGCGGCGGCGCTCCGCGCGCTCGGCCGCCGAACCACCCACGCCGAACAGCTTCTCGAACGCGACGCGCGGATCGCGGATCACCGGCAGCGGCTCGTTGGGCGACGCCCAGCTGATGGAGTCCGTATACACGCACGCATAGCCGTACGCGCAGCCGCCGGCCTGGTCCACGTTCTCGATGCACAGCTGCAGCGACGGGATCGGCGTGTCCTGCCCGAACCGCTGGGCGTACATCTGGTCCATCGACGTGCCCACGCGCACGTCCGACCCCTCCGTCTGCTTCGGGTGCATGTGCGTCAGGAACACCGCGCTCGACCGGAAGTGGTCCCCGCCGATCTCCTTGGGCGTGACCGGTTCCGCCTCACGAGCATCGGTGTTGCTGATGATCGTGAGGTAGTCCCGGTATGGCTCCAGCGCCGTCAGGGCCGTCGACCCGAGGTTGAAGGCGCGTCCCGTTTCCGCCGGAGACCACAGGTTCAGCCGCGCGCCGAGTTCATTGCAGCCGGCCGCGCCGTGGACCATTTCGATGGCCACCAGCCTCGTGTCGCTCCCGGCGGCGCCGCGGACAAACCGTCCCGCGGGCACCATCGCGTCCAGGAACGGCAGGGCCACGGTCGCTCCCATGCCGCGCACGAAGGTACGGCGGGGGATCGGCTTTCCGGTCAGGAAATGCATGAGCGCTCCTCTGGTGGATTACTGCGGTCCCGAACTCGCCGCCTGGGGGCCGGCGACGCGGCGCATGCGGAAGGCATCGCTCAACACGACGCCCAGGATGAAATCATTGATCCGGTACCCGCCGGCGGCCGCGCCGGCGGTGATCCGCCGAATCGCCGGCTGATCGAAGTACTCGATGCGGCGCCCGAGTGCATACGCCATGAGGTTCTGCGTGAACGAGCGGAGGAGCGGCTCGGGCCGCTTGAGCAGCACCGCCTTCAGTTCCGCCGGCGTCGAGATCGCGGTGCCGTCGTAGAAGTCCCCGCGCGTGTCGAGCGGGTTCCCGTTCTCGCGCAGGCGCCAGCGGCCCGTGACGTCGAAGTTGTCGAGGGCCAGCCCGATCGGATCGATGAACTGGTGGCACGAGCGGCACGACGCGTTGGAGCGGTGCAGCTCCATCCGCTCGCGCGTGGTCAGCAGCCGTCCTTCCCTGGCTTCGGCGCTCTTGTCGAGGTCGGGGACGTCCGGCGGCGGCGGCGGCGGGGGCGAGCCCAACAGCACTTCCATCACCCACTTCCCGCGCAGCACCGGGGACGTCCGGTTGGCGTGCGATGTCAGCGTCAGCACGCTGGCGTGCCCCAGCACACCGTGGCGGCGATCATCCGGATACGGCACCTTGCGGAACTCCGGGCCGGCGACCCCCGGGATCCCGTAGTGCCGGGCCAACTCCTCGTTCACGTACGTGTAGTTGGCCGCGTAGAGGTCGAGCACGCTCCGGTTCTCGCGCACGAGGCTGTAGAAGAAGAGTTCCGTCTCGCGGCGCATCGCCTCCGCGAGCTGCTGGTGGAAGTCCGGAAACTGCAGCGCGTCCGGGTGCACCTTCTCGATGTCCTGCAGGCGCAGCCACTGCGCGGCGAAACGCGTCGCCAGGGCCTCGGACCGCGGGTCGGCCAGCAGGCGCCGCGTCTGCGCCGCCAGCACCAGCGGATCGGTCAGGGATCCGCTCCGGGCCGCTGCCACCAGCGGCTCGTCGGGCGGCGCGCCCCACAGGAAGAACGACAGCCGCGACGCCAGATCGGTGGCGCTCACCGGATACCGCTGCCCCGGCTTCGCCCCGGGCGGCAGTTCCTCCATCCGGAAGATGAAGTGCGGACTGGCCAGGATCGCCTCGAGGGCGGTGCGCACGCCGAGCTCGAATCCGCCCTCGACCCGCCCCTGGTCGTAGAACGCCATCAGGCCCTTCAGGTCCCGGGCCTGCAGCGGACGCCGGTACGCGGCGCTGCCCAGGCTGTTCAGGATGCGCTCGGCGCAGGGCCGCTCCTCGTCAGGCGACGTCGGCCGGCAGGTGAAGATCTTCCGGCGGCTGGCCGTCTCCGACACGCCCGTCGGATTGTACGGACCCGTCACCGTCATGTCGCGGAGGTGGGCGACGTTGGTGATGCCCAGCTCGGACCCGATCTGTGTGTCGGCGATCGAATGACCGATCTGCGCGATGTTGTCGTTGACCGGTCCCTCGAACGTCCGCACGAAGGCGGCGGCGACCCGGTGGGGACCGGCCCGCACCGGCACCGGCTTCGTCTTCAGCTCCATGTTGTTCGGGTCTGCCTGCGACATCCACCGGTCCACGTCGATCATTCCCACCCGCTGCCCGTCCACCGAGATCTCGATCCGCTCGTCGAACGGCGCGTCGGAGCCGAAGAGCTGGCCCGTCGGAATGGCGTGCAGCGACACCGCGAACACGTACTCGCCGTCGGCGGGGAACGTGTGCACCGCCGACAGGCCGCCGCGGGTCCCGATCGGCGCGCCTTCCGCCTGGTCCCATTGCGACGCAAGCCGCGGCAGCTTGTAGGTGGCCGACGTCACCCCGGCCTTCGGATCACCGACGGCGAGACGGCTGATCTCGCTTGCCGCGTCCAGGTACGCATCCAGCAGCGTGGCCGACGGCAATTGCACGTCGGCGATGTTGTCGAAGTTCGCGCTCTTGGTGTCGAGCGGCAGCCACGCCGCCGCGTTCACGTCGAGGTCCAGCAGCGCCCTGATCGAGCGCTCGTATTCGGCCTGGTTGAGCCGCTGGAACGTGCGCGCGCCCGGTTCAGGATTCAAAGCAGCCGCCCGGTCGATGATCGACTCCAGCGTGGTGGCGAGCACGTGCAGCGTGTCGCCGCCGGGACGCCGCCGGCCCGGAGGCGGCATCATCCCCGTGCGGAGCTTGTTGATCATCTTCTCCGCCACCTCGGCGTTGGCCGGCGTCCGCGTTACGGCCGCGACGTCGAAACCCTCGAGGCTCAGGTTTCCGAGCTTCCGTTGCTCGCTGTGGCACGACCCGGCGCACGTCTGGCGCACCACCTGGGTCAGGGCGGCGTTGGACAGGGCCGGCGCCCGCCCACGACGCGCTCCCGATGACGCGTGCGGCCTGGCCGGAGGAACCGAGTCGGACGCGTCCACCGCCGGGCGGGCTGGAGGGACAGGGGTCGAGTCGACGGTCCGAACGGTCGATGCGAGCGCGATCGTGCCGGCAGCAACGGCTGCGACGATAGCCAGCTTCATCCCCTGGGCTGCCCCCGGACTGGGTGGTGAATCGGGAGATCCCCGGTCATTATCGGGAATCTCCCTCTTATAGTGGTGGCCAACGAACGGTCCGGCAAGAGTTTCCTGGCCTCGGCCCGCCATCGGGACCGGCGCGCCAGCTCCCACCTCGTGGCAGGTACGGCCGGCCGGCCGAATCCGTTGGCCGAGGTGTCGCGATCTCGCGACTGGCGATTGCTCCAAAGCCTGGGCTGGTGCTACGCTCCGCGAGATGCAACCTGATGCGAGCCCGCCCAGCGCGTCCGACTTCCAGCCGGACGAACCGGACCGTTCGTCGATCGACGGGCTCTTCGTGGCCACCTACGATGAGCTCCGGCGGCTGGCGGCCGTCATCCGGCAGGGAGACCCGAGCGCGACCCTGACCCCGACCGCCCTGGTCCACGAGGCGTGGCTCAAGCTGGCCGCCTCGCGCGGCGTCGCGCCGGTGTCGAAGCTCCACTTCAAGCGGCTCGCCGCGCGCGCCATGCGGCAGGTCCTCGTCGAGGCAGCCCGACGCCGAAAGGCGGAGAAACGGGGCAGCGACCCGGACATGGTCACGTTCGACGAAGCCGCGGGCTACCTCACGACCTCGGCCGACGAACTCCTCCTGCTGGACGCGGCGCTCCAGGACCTGGCGCGCGTGAACGCGCGTCAGGCGCTCATGGTGGAGAGCCGGTTCTTCGGTGGGCTCGGCGTCGCCGAGACGGCCGAGCTGCTCCAGGTCTCCGAAGCCACGGTCCTTCGCGATTGGCGGGCGGCAAAGGCGTGGCTGGCGTCCGAGCTGCGAATGGGCCGCTGACATGCTGGATCGCGATCGCTGGGACCGGCTCCAGGAACTCTTCCACGCGGCCGCCGACCGCCCGCGAGCGGAGTGGGAGGCCATCCTGGATCGCGGCGCCTCCGGCGACGCCGCCCTCAAGGCGCGCGTACTGGCGATGCTCGAGGCGGACGCCGGCAACGGATCGATGCTCGACCGCGGTTCGCCTGCCGTCGCGGCCGGGCTGATGGCCGGCCAGAGCGCCGTCGGCCGCATGATCGGACCGTACCGCCTCACGCGCCTGCTCGGCGAGGGCGGGATGGGCGTCGTGTACCTCGCGGTCCGCGACGATCTCGGAACGACCGCGGCCGTGAAGCTCCTGCGCGACGCCTGGGTGTCCCCGGGACGGCGGGATCGTTTTGCGGCCGAACAACGGACGCTCGCGACCCTGAGCCACCCGGCCATCGCCCGGCTCCTCGACGCCGGAACGCTCGATGACGGCACGCCGTGGATCGTGATGGAACCGGTCGAAGGCGTGCCCATCACGACCGCCTGCCGGGATCGCGCACTCGGCCTCCGGGAGCGCCTGCAGCTGTTCCGGCAGGTGTGCGAGGCCGTCCACCACGCGCACCAGCGGCTGGTCGTCCATCGCGACGTCAAGCCATCGAACATCCTCGTCACCACCGATGGGGCGGTGAAGCTGCTCGACTTCGGGATCGCCAAGTCGCTCGAGCCGTACGGCGGTGGCGCCGAGCGAACACTGACCGGGCTCCGGCTCATGACGCCGGCCTACGCCGCGCCCGAACAGGTGCGCGGCGATCCGGTCGGGGTCTTCACCGACGTCTATGCGCTCGGGGTCGTCCTCTACGAACTGCTGTCGGGCCGCCTCCCGCACGACCTGTCGTCGCGGACGCCGGGAGAGGTCGAGCGATCGATCCTCCAGGACATCCCGCCCCGAGTCTCGCAGGCGGCGCGATCCGGGGCGCCGGTGAGCGCGACCGCGTCGCAGTGGCAGGACCTCGACGTGCTCTGCGGTACCGCGATGCACAAGGAACCCGCCCGGCGCTACGCCTCGGTCGAGGCCCTGGTCCGGGACATCGATCACTTCCTGGCGAGAGAACCCCTGGAGGCGAGGCCCGACTCCCTCCGGTATCGCGCGAGCCGGTTCGTGAGCCGGAACCGCGGACCGGTCGCGGCGACCGCGGCCGCGCTCGCCCTCCTCGCGCTGGTGAATGCCCTCTACCTCTCGAGCCTGACGAGCGCGCGCGATGCGGCGAGGGCCGAGGCCGCCCGCGCCGCCCGGATCCAGCGCTTCGTGACCCGCTTGTTCCAGGGCGGCGAGGGGTCGGAGGTCCCGGCGGAAAGCCTCCGCGTCCTCGGCCTGGTGGATCGCGGTGTCCAGGAAGCGCGCAGCCTCACGAGTGAGCCGCGCGTCCAGGCGGAGCTGCTGCAGACCCTCGGCGGGATCTACCAGAAGCTCGGCAACCCTCAGTCCCTTCGCCCGGTGGAGCGGTGTCAGTCCGGTATTGTCCCGCACACTGGCGTCAATCCCTGCACCTAAAAGCAGCGTTACGATCTCGACGTTGTCCAGCGCTGCGGCACGGTGCAGCAGCGATTCACCTTTTGCGTTTCGGGCCTTGGCATCGGCGCCATCCTTCAACGCGATGCGGACGCCCTCGACGTTCTGTGCTTCCACATGCGTGGAAAGTGTAGCGCACGAATAGAAACCCGCAAGCGCGAGCGTCAGCGCGAAAGTCAATAGTCTCATAGTGCTCCTCCTCACCCCTCCCTACTTCTTCGCATCCCTCTGTGACTGACGGTACCAGTTCAGCCAGGCATTGCGATTTCCAAATCGCTGTCCGGTGGATTGCGAAAGAGACAGAAACAGGCTGCGGTGTTGCTCGGCCGACGCGCTCTCCAGCAGGGCGATGAGCGCGGGGACGCTGCGCGGATCCCGCCTCCTGCCGAG
>JABWBJ010000134.1 GCA_013360595.1 Gemmatimonadaceae bacterium
GGCGCGCCTCATCGCCGCCGGCGCTCCCGACCCGGTCAACCTCCCGCCGCTCGCGAGCGAGCCGCTGGCCGCGCTCCGCGAAATGCTCGCCGACCCGGCCGTCGCCAAAACGGCGCATAACGCCAAGTTCGACACGCTCGCGTTGCGACGCACCGGCCTGACGCTGCGCGGCGTCGTGTTCGACACGATGCTCGCCAGCTACGTGCTCGATCCCGGACGCCGGTCGCACGGCCTCGACCTCCTCGCGGCCGAGTTCCTCGATCAGTCCATGACGAGCCTCGACGCCCTGGCCGGCAAGGGCAGGGACGAGCTCGCGCTCGACGTCGTCCCGGTGGCGGCCATGGCCGACGTCGCGGCCGCCGAGGCCGACGCCACCCTCCGCCTGCGCGAGATCTTCGAGTCGCAGCTCGTGCAGCACGGGCAGCTCGGCCTCCTGCGCGACATCGAGCTCCCGCTCTCGGCCGTCCTCTGCGACATGGAGGACGCGGGCGTGGCGATCGACCTCGAGTGGTTTCACTCGCTCAAGGCCCGCTTCCGGGCCGAGCGCGAACGCATCGAACGCGAGATCTGGTCCGCCGCCGGCCGCGAGTTCAACATCAACTCCAACCAGCAGCTGCGGGTCATTCTCTTCGAGGAGCTCGGACTCCCCATCCTCAAGCGAACGGCCACCGGACCGTCCACGGACGCCAGCGTCCTGCAGGAGCTGGCAGAGGAGGGCCACCAGCTCCCGGCTCTGCTGATGGAGTACCGCGAAATCGCGAAGCTCGAGTCGACGTATCTCGACACGCTGCCCGGACTCGTCCACCCGGCCGACGGCCGCCTGCACACCTCGTTCAATCAGACGGTCGCGGCGACCGGTCGGCTCTCCTCCAGCGACCCCAACCTGCAGAACATCCCGGTGCGTCGTGAGCTCGGGCGTGACATCCGCCGCGGCTTCGTGGCCCGCGCCGGATGGATGTTCCTGGTCGCCGACTACTCGCAGATCGAGCTCCGGCTCCTCGCCCACCTGTCCCAGGATCCGGCCTTCGTTACGGCGTTCCGGTCCGGCGGGGATATCCACCGGCAGACCGCGGCGGTGATCTTCGGCGTCGCCGTCGAGGACGTCACGCCGGACATGCGCTCGCGCGCCAAGACGATCAACTTCGCGACCATCTATGGCCAGGGGGCGCACGCGCTTGCCCGCCAGCTGCGCATTCCCCACGCCGAAGCAAAGGCGTTCATCGAGACCTACTTCACGCGATTCAGCGGCGTCCGCGCCTATCTCGATGCCCAGGTCGCCTTCGCGCGCGAACACGGCTACGTCGAAACCATCTTCCACCGCCGTCGCTATATCCCCGAACTGCGCGACCGGAACTTCAACATCCGGTCCTTCGGCGAGCGCGTGGCGACCAACGCCCCGATTCAGGGCTCCGCGGCCGACCTCATCAAGGTCGCCATGATCCGCATCCACGCCGCGCTCGCCGCCAACCGCCTCGAGGCCCGCATGCTGCTGCAGGTCCACGACGAGCTCGTGTTCGAGACGCCCCCGGACGAGCAGGAACGCGTCGTCGCGATCGTCAGGGAGGCCATGGAAGGTGCTGCCACCCTGACCGTGCCGCTCGTCGTGGACCTGGGGACCGGCGCCAACTGGCTCGAGGCCAAGGCGTGACGGTCGCTCGCCCTGGCTCCGTGCTCGCCGCGCGATTCGACACGTCGCATCCGATCGCCTTCGGCCCGGACGACGTGACCAGGCATCGGCGCCCGGTGAACGCCGCGGCGGCGGTGCTTCGAGCCATCAGGTCCCGGCGCCCGGGCGCGCGGACTGCCGGCTCCGGTCGGGCGTGGCAAGCTGCCTCGATTCTCGCGAAGGGACACCCCGCCGTCCCACGCGCCGGCTGAGGGCCGACGACCTAACTGCCATCCCGACAACGTCTTGACCCGGAGCCGCCAGCCCGGCCCCGGTGTTGCTCAGGCAGGAGTGACGCCCCTCACCGTGAGCGCGTCGGTAGCCGGAGTACCCGTTCCCACGCCCATGTCTGTTCCGCGTCGAAACCGATCGGGGTTCACCCTGATCGAGCTGCTGATCGTTGTCGTGATCATCGGTGTGCTCGCCGCCATCGCGATTCCCAAGTTCCAGTCCACCAAGGGCAAGGCCAACGCCGCCACCCTCAAGTCGGACCTGAGAAACCTGGCCACGTCGCAGGAAGCGTACTTCTACGAGCACCTGACCTACACGACGAACCTGAGCGCCCTGAACGTGCAGCTCACCGGCGGCGTCACGATCACCTGGGGGACCGTCAGTGCGGCCGGGTGGGCGGCCAAGGTCACTCATCCGCTCGCCTACCCCATCGAGTGCGCGCTCTTCATCGGCTCCGTGTCACCCCTCGCCCCCGCCGTCACCGAGGGACAGCTGCGCTGCCAGTAGGCGACTGAGTATCGTGGGACGTGGCCCACGATCCGGCGTCGGACGATCAGCCGCGGGAATTCACTCGCCGGCGCGACGGCATGATCCACGCCATGGAGGGAGGGCTCTGGCTCCACCGGCACGTCTGGTTCGGCCGGCCCATGGCCCACCTCGTCTCCACCGATCGCGAGCGCCTGCTGGCCTACGGCCGCCGGGTCGGCCTGCCCGACGACCGCCTGCAGGCCAAGCCCCTCAAGGATCCGCGGACCGGGGTCCGGCGCGAGGCCTGGCACTGGGATCTGGTCGGCCGCTTCCTCCCCCCGCCTCGCGGCACGCCGCCTGACGAGTAACGTCAGGCGGGCAAGTCGGCCCGGCGGACGCCTGCCTCGGCCTCGCGCGCGGCGCGCTGGCCACGCGGCACGTCCACGAACGCCAGCAGCACGGCCCCGATCGCGAAGAAGGCGATCACCGACAGGATGGCGCTGCGGCTGCTCCCGGTCCGGGCAATGGCCACCGAGAACAGCAGCGGCCCGAAGATGCTGGAGAACTTCTCGAAGACGGAGAAGAAGCCGAAGAACTCCCCCGACTTGTGCGCCGGGATCAGCGTGGCGAAGAGCGACCGGCTCAGCGCCTGGGTGCCGCCCTGCACCATCCCGACCAGGGCGGCGAGCATGAAGAAGTGCGCCGCCGTGCGCATGTAGTAGCCGATCATCGTAATGACCGTGTACGCCATCAGGCCCACGAACACCGCTCGCTTGGCGCCAATGCGGGAAGCCAGCATGCCGAACAGGAACGCGCACGGCACGCCCACGAACTGCACGACGAGCACGGCCGCGATCAGCGAGGACTGGCCGATGCCGATCTCCGTGCCGTACGCGGTCGCCATCTTGATGATCGTCTGGATCCCGTCGTTGTAGACGAGGAACGCCAGCAGCATCAGGAAGGCCTGCCGAAACCCCATCAGGTCGCGGAGCGTTTCGCCGAGGCGCGAGAACGACGTGCGCACGACCGCCCCGCGCGCGACCTCGTCCGCCTCGAGCGTCCGTGGCGGCTCCGGCACCCGCCGCAGCAGCGGCATGGAGAAGACGATCCACCAGACGGCCACGGACACGAACGCGAGTCGCGCCGGCAGCGTCGCGGCCTGGTCGCTCAGCCCCTCTCCGTGCGGCAGCCCGAACAGGTCGGGGCGCTGGATCCACGCCAGGTTCAGCGCCAGCAGGATCCCGCCTCCGATGTACCCCACCGCGTACCCCGCCGACGACACCCGGTCGATCTCGCCCGGCCCGGCAATGTGCGGCAGCAGCGCCTCGTAGAACACGAAGCTGGCCGTGCCGCCCACGAGCGCAATGATGAAGAGCGTCGAAGCGAGCGCGAGGTCGCCACGCCCGATGAAGAACATTCCGGCCGTCGCCGCCGCCCCCACCAGCATCGAGGCCGCCAGCATCCGCTTCTTGGCCGCCGCGTAGTCGGAGATCGCGCCCAGCACGGGCGACAGCAGCGCCACGATCACCGCCACGATGGTGTTGGCCGTTGCCAGCGCCTGCGTTCCGCGCGACTCCGGGAGGCCGGCCGCCGCCACCCGCACGAAGAAGATCGGAAAGACCGCCACCAGCACCGTCGTCTGCAGCGCCGATACGGCCCAGTCGTACATCGCCCACGCGCGGAGCTCGGGGCGGTCCAGGCCAAGTCGCGCCGCCCATCCCCCGCGGGTCGCTGACGCCACGGTCATGTCCCCCCTCCCTGTGCCGGCGCAGCCCGGCTGCCTGACGAGTTGACGGACGTCACGGCGGCCCCAGATTACCGCCATGCGGCTCTCCTGCGTCCGATGGCTCGCCGCGCTCGCCGTGTGGTCCTGTTCGGGCGATCGATCGCCGCGCAACGATACGGCGACGCCCGAACGGTCGCCACCCACCGGCGCCCCGGCCACGCGCTCCATGGCCTGGGAGTTCCGCGCCGGACGCCTGTTCGCGATCCGGTCGGCCAACGGCACGGCGTGGCTCGTGAATCCCGCCTGGGCCGAGGATCAGGACCTCGATTCGCTCACGGAAGCGTCGTGGAACCCGTCGGGCGACACCCTCGAGGCGTTCGATGGCGCCATGCTCGCCGGCCGGGGACGGCTCGATGCGCTCCACTACGACTCCACCTGCGCCGGATGGCCAACCGTCTCGTTCGCCGATCCGGTCCTCCCGCCGTGGCGCGTCGCCTTCCCGGCCGGCCGCGCGAACGGCGTTTCCTTCGACTCGCTTCCCGGCCTCTCGGCGGGAGACTCGGCCGTCCGCGTTCGCGCCGGCGCGCTCGCTGCCTCACGCCTCCCCGGTGACACCGCCAGCGCCTTCCGCGGGCATCCGTTCACCGTTCGACAGGCGATTCGATTCCCGGTCGCCGCCGATACCATGGCCCTGCTCTTCGAGGTCGTTCGCCTCGTCGCGCAGGAAGCCAACCCGCTCGAGGAGAAGATCATCATGGTGGTGGAGGAAGGACCGGCCGGCGCCCCGCCGCGGACACGGTACGCCGAACGGGTCATCGCGCTCGAGGAAACGATGCCGTCGCTCGATGTCCTGGGCATCCTGCGAATCCGCGCCACCGGGCGGCTCGCGATCCTCGTCAGGCGCGAGCGCGAGGGCGGCTTCCTGCTGGAGTGGATCGAACGCACGGCCACCGGTGACTGGCGCGTGCGGTGGCGCAGCGCCCTCGACACCTGTTAGGGGAGCGGCCGTCCCAGCCACGCGGGCGCTGCTCCCCGCCGTCCCGCAGCCAGAACCCACAGCGTCAGCAGGTACGGCAGCGCCAGAAACGCCTGATACGGCGCCTCGGTCCCCATCGCCTGCAGCACATACTGCAGCGACAGCGAGGAACCGAAGAGCAACGCGGCCAGCGCCACGCCCATCGGTTGCCAGCGCCCCAGCGCCACCACCGCCAGCGCAATGAACCCGCGGCCGGCCGTCATTCCCTCGGCGAACGTCCCCGCCTGCGCCAGGACCAGCGTGGCGCCGCCAAGGCCTCCCAGGGCGCAGCCCGCCATCACGCCCATCGCCTGCAGTGCGACCGGGGACAGCCCCGCGGCGCGTACCGCCTCCGGGTTCTCGCCGGTGGCGCGAACCGCAAGGCCAGGTCGCGTGCGAGACAGCCACCAGGCGCATCCGGGAACCAGCAGCACCACCACGTACGTTATCAACGGCTGCGTGAACAGCGCCTGGCCCAGCATCGGCAGACGCTCCAGAAGCGGAACGCCGACCGGCGCTGACAACGGAACGGACAGCGAGACGCCGGTGGCGCCGAACACGGCATGACCAAGGAGCGCGGTGACCCCGAGTGCACCGGCGGTCACCGCGGTGCCGGCGAGAATCTGGTTCGCACGCCCGACGACGGCCACCGCGCACAGGACGGCGCCGACCACCGCGCCCCCGGCGGCCCCCGCGGCATACCCGGCCACCGTGCCCATGGCCACTCCACCCACAGTCGCCGCGAACGCCCCCGCGATCATGGCCCCTTCCAGCCCGACGTTGATGAACCCGCCCCGCTCCGAGATGGTCTCGCCGATCGCGGCCAGCGCGATCGGCAGTGAGGCGCGCACCGCCGCTTCGAGGAACGCCGTCAGCAGTTCCACGTCAGGTGCTCCGGAGGAACGCCAGCGGGCGCCACCGGAGCGCGAGCGCCTGTCCCGCGAGCAGCAGCAGGATGATCGTCGCTTCGATCGCTGCCGCCGCACCGGCCGGCACGCCCGCGTCCCGCTGCATGGCGGTCGTTCCCGCTGCCAAGCCGCCAAACAGCACGGCGCTCCACACCGCGGCGCTCACGCGCAGCCGCGCGAGCAACGCCACGGCGATCGCCGTGTAGCCGTAGCCGGGCGAAAGGTTCTCGTACAGCGCGAACGTCACACCGAGCACTTCCACGCCACCCGCGAGCCCGGCCAGGGCGCCGCTCGTCAGGAACGCGCGGACCTGGACCCGCGAGACGTCGATCCCGCCGGCGACGGCCGCCGCCCGCGGATTGCTCCCCACCGCGCGGAGCCGGAAGCCCGAGGCCCGACGCTCGAGGACCACCCACGCGATCACCGCCGCGATCATCGCGATCACGAGGCCGGCATGCAGTCGGGTTCCCGCCAGCAGGAGGGGCAACTGGGTCCCGGCCGGCACGCTGGCCGACTGCGGATACACCCCCGACGGCTCCTGGAGCGGGCCGCGCACGAGGAAGCTCACGGCGTGCAGGGCGATGAAGTTCATCATGATCGTCGACACCACTTCGAGCGTGCCGAACCGCGACTTGAGCCAGGCCGGCACGGCGGTCCACAGCGCCCCGCCGGCCGCGGCGG
>JABWBJ010000135.1 GCA_013360595.1 Gemmatimonadaceae bacterium
GGCCGCGGCCGTTGGCGGACGCGTATCTGGCCGCGAACTCGCCCGCGCGGCGGCCGAAGACGAGCAGATCCGAGAGCGAGTTGCCGCCGAGCCGGTTGGCCCCGTGCAGGCCGGCAGCGCACTCGCCGGCGGCGAACAGCCCGGGAACCGTCGACATCTGCGTGTCCCCGTCCACCCGGATGCCGCCCATGATGTAGTGCGTGGTGGGACCGACCTCCATGGGCGTCGTCGTGATGTCGATGTTGGCCAGCTGCATGAACTGGTGGTACATCGACGGCAGCTTGCGGCGAATGTGCTCCGCCGCGTTCGGAAGCCGTTCCTTGATCCACGCAATGTCGAGATACACGCCGCCGTGCGGGCTCCCGCGTCCTTCGCGCACCTCGCGCTGGATGCAGCGCGCCACGTGATCGCGGGTGAGCAGTTCCGGCGGCCGGCGCGCGGACTTGTCGCCCTGCGTGTAGCGCCAGCCCTCTTCCTCGTTGTCGGCCGTCTGGTTCCGGTAGTTCTCGGGGATGTCGTCGAACATGAAGCGCTTTCCCAGCGCGTTGCGCAGCACGCCCCCTTCGCCGCGCACGCCCTCGGTCACGAGGATGCCCCTCACGCTCGGCGGCCAGACCATCCCGGTGGGATGGAACTGGACGAACTCCATGTCCATGAGCTCGGCGCCGGCGTGGTAGGCCAGCGCGTGGCCGTCGCCGGTGTACTCCCAGCTGTTGCTGGTGACGGAGAAGGCGCGCCCGATGCCGCCCGTGGCCAGCACCACCGCGCCTGACGCGAACAACCGGAAGCGGCCCCGTTCGCGGTCGTAGGCCATGGCGCCGGCGACGCGATCGCCGTCTCGCAGCAGCCGGACCACCGTGACTTCCATGTGCACGTCGATCCCGAGGTGAATCGCGTGGTCCTGGAGCGTCCGGATCATCTCGAGGCCGGTCCGGTCACCGACGTGCGCCAGGCGCGGATACCGGTGCCCGCCGAAGTTGCGCTGCAGGATCCGCCCGTCCTTCGTGCGATCGAAGAGCGCCCCCCACGCCTCCAGTTCCCGGATCCGGTCCGGCGCCTCCCTGGCGTGCAGTTCGGCCATCCGCCAGTTGTTCATGTACTGGCCGCCCCGCATGGTGTCGGCGAAGTGCACGCGCCAGCTGTCGCGGTCGTCCACGTTGGCCATCGCGGCCGCGGCCCCGCCCTCGGCCATGACCGTATGCGCCTTGCCTAACAGCGACTTGCAGACGAGGCCGACGCGGGCGCCGGCGTTCGCCGCCTCGATGGCGGCTCGCAGGCCCGCTCCGCCCGCCCCAATCACCAGGACATCGTGCTCGACGCGCTCGTATTCGGCCATCCTAGAGTATCCTCACGTCGGTGAGGACGCCGGCGGCACAGAGCCGGATGTACACGTCGGTCAGCGCCACCGAGAAGAGGCTCGTCCAGGCCCAGTTCATGTGGCCGCGGTTGCAGGCGCTGGAGACGTCGTAGACGCGCTTCCGGAACGGCGCGATCGAGAGACGGTCGAGCATGCCGCCCACCACGTGGCGCATCGAGTGACAACCCACCGTGTAGCCCGACAGCAGCACCACGTTCACCAGCATCACGAGCGAGCCGACGCCGATCCCGAACGTGCTCCCTCCGGTGCCATTGTCGAACCAGAAGGCCTTCCAGGCGTCGTGCCAGAGGAAGATCAGGAAGATGAAGGAGATGAGCAGCCCGTACCGGTGCAGGTTCTGCAGCACGAGCGGGAAATGCCGTTCGCCAAGGTAGGTCGTGCGCGGTTCACCAACGGCGCAGGAGGGCGGATCGGCCCAGAAGGCCTTGTAGTACGCGCCGCGATAGTAGTAGCAGGTGAACCGGAACAGCGCCGGCACCGGGAGGATGATCAGCGCCGGCGAGAACGGCAGCCAGGCGGGCCACCAGCCGGGCTTCGGACCGAACCAGGCGTGCGGCGAATCCCCCCAGATCTCGGGCGAATAGAAGGGCGAGAGGTACGGGCCGTGGACGTAATTGGCGTTCTGAAAGGCCGCCCACGTGGCGTAGACGATGAAGCTCGACAGAATCGTGACGACGACGACGTTCGGGACCCACCAGGCATCGCGGCGAAGTGTCTCGCCAAAGCGACGCTGTTCCATCACCGGCAGCGAACGTTGCATGCGATCCCGGGTGTGAGTGATCGTCGGCCTGCGAGGGCCGAGCGCGGCCCCGCGGTAACATGGGGCCGTGACACGAGGGGGGCAACGCGACCGGCACCGGGCCCCCGCCCCGGTGGCCGGAGCTGTCCGTCAGGCGCGTCGCGGGTCGCGGGGGACGGCGGTCAGGCCGCCGCGTCGAGGCTGAACGGCGGGTACTCGTCGTGAAGCAGCAGCATGTACGCCTCCACGCGCGTGGTCCACTGGAGCGCCGAGGACGCGAAGCGGTACAGCCCGGCCGGATACTCGCCGGTGAAGAGGATGGCGAACCACGCGACGATCGTCGCCAGCCACCAGGCGAGTCCCAGCAGCCAGACGGCGATGGCCTGCGGAATGATGAGGATCGGCCGGAAGCCCACCGACACCCGGTTGTGCTCCCCGGTTACCGGCACGAGTTCGAGACGAGCGGCGTACGGACCATCCCCGAGGGGCGGGTACTCGTCTCGCAGCAGCGCCATGTACGTCGAGGCGCGCACCCGCCAGTGGAGGAAGAACTCCACCAGGCTCCGCAGTCCCGCCGGATAGCGCCCGGTGAACAGGATGGCGAACCACGCGATGATCGCCGAGACCACGGCAACGGCGCCAAGGACGCCACCGCCGATCGCCCAGTCAAAGCCGGAGCCGCGCGGATTCGCCTCGGACCAGGTCCAGGCCAGCGCCACCGGCGCACCGACGAGCATCAGGTGAGGCAGGGCGAGCACGATCCGGAAGGCGACGGTGAGCCGGTTCCGGTCTCTCGTCGCGGGCTCGATGCGTACGTGGACGGGGTGTGCGGCATGGCCGGCAAGCGGAGCGGCGAGGGTGCCCATGAGGAGTCCTTGTGGCAGGCGTGCTTGACGATGAACCGCCGGGCGGCCCGGAGCAGTCAGGAGGCCCCGACGGTCCGGAAGGGCGAGTTCCCTACGTGGGTCTGCCAGGCCGGCCGGGACCTGCACCGGAATGCGTGGCTGCCTCCGCCGTGATCCCCAACTCCCCGAACTCTCGCAACAGAAGGTGAACCCATTGCGAGGGACTCCCATGCGTTCGTCCATGATCTTCGCCCTGATCGCCTGCCACGGCCTGGCGGCCTGCTCGGGAGGCGGTGGCGATGGCGGCGGCGTGACAGAGCCCCCGAACTACTCGATCTCTCTCACGCTCGACCGGAGCAGCGAATCGACGATCCCGGGTGGCGGATTCTCGGTGACCGGGACCCTGACGCGCGCCGGCGGCTACGCCGGAACCGTCACGTTCAGCATCGAGGGCGCGCCGGCCGGGATCGATGCCACGGTGGGGAACCCGGTGACGTCAGGGTCGGCGACCACCCTGTCGATCGCGGTCACCGTCGGCACGAGCGTCGCCCCCGGCACGTATCCCATCGTTGCCAGGGGCAGGGGCGCGGGCGTTTCCGACGCCACGGCGACGTTCACACTCACCGTGCTGCCGACTCCGGAGTTCGCGCTGGCCGTCAGCCCGGGTGCCGCCAGCCTCGTGCAGGGCGCCAGTCAGTCGGACATCCAGGTGTCCGTCGCGCGGACCAACTTCGACGGTGCGGTCACGCTCGCGGTGTCGAGTTCGGTCCCGGCCGGCGTCTCCGCCAGCTTCTCACCGCCATCCCCGACCGGCGCCACGGCATCCATGACGCTGCAGGTCGCAACGTCCACCGTTCCGGGCATCTACACGCTGACCATCCAGGGGACCGGCGCTCCGGGCGTCCGCACGGCAACCTTCGCCCTCACCGTCGTGGCCGCGCCCGATTTCTCGCTCGCCATCCAGCCGGCCACCGTCACGATCGTTCAGGGGCTGAGCCGACCGGGCATCGGCGTCGAGATCACGCGAACGAACTTCACCGGCGCGGTGGCCTTCGCGCTGGCGGGCGAGGTGCCCGCCGGTGTGACCGCGTCGTTCACGCCGGCGTCCGCCACGGGGAACGGCACGCAGATGACGCTCACGGTCGCGGGCTCGACCGCCGTCGGATCGTATGAGTTGCGCGTCGACGGAACCGGGGCCCCCGGCACGCGAAGCGTGACGTTCACCCTGAATGTGACCGCACCCGGTTCATTCGCCCTGGCGATCACGCCATCGAGTGCCGTCGTGGTCCAGCAGGGAACGGCGGACAACAGCCGGACCGTGACGATCACGCGCACGAACTACGCCGCCGACGTCACGCTGTCGGTCGAGAACCTGCCGAACGGTCTCACCGCGACCTTCGATCCGAATCCCGTTTCCGGCAACAGCGCCGTCCTGACGCTGACGGCCTCGAATGCGATCGCGCCCGGCGGATCGCCCTATCTCATCACCATCCGGGGGACCGGCCCGATCGCGTCGGTGCGCGGCGCCGCGGTCGCCGCCGCCGACGTGGAGGCGACCGTGACGCTGGAGGTGACGGTAACGCCGGCCGGTACGTTCACGCTCAGCATGCCGGCGCCGTGCGCGGCCAACTTCCAGATCCGGCAGCGCGCCCTCGATGACCGGCGCATCGTGCGCATCAACCGGACGAACTTCGCCGGCCCCATCACCTTCGCCTTGGAGGGACTGCCGAACGGACTCACAGCCGGTTTCGACGCCAATCCGGTGACCGGCAACGCGGTCCGGCTCCGGCTGTTCGCGGCAGCCGATGCACCAGGCGGTGACTATCCGGTGACCCTGCGCGGTACCTCTGGGGGGACCGAGGCAACCCTCCTCCTCAACATCAACGTCCACGTCGTCAGCGACCCCTTCGACCAGAACGCGGTTTCGTGGGAGTTCACGAACGCCGATGCCGGAGGGTGGCTTCGCGGTGTCGTCTGTCCGTTCCCCCAGGGCGCCCAGACCCACGTCGACTGGGGCATCGGCATCTTCCAGGAGAACATGATCGTGATGGACGGCCGCGGGCCCGCCAGCAACCGCCTTGAGGCGAACGCGTGGCTCACGCGAACCGTAACGCTGCCTCCGGACGCGTCCCTGTTTCGGATCAATGCCAGCGGCCATTTCCTCAACGACGCCAGGACCAGGGTGCGGGTGCGCGTCGTGGACGGCGCCGTCAGCACGGTCGTACTCGAGCAGGTGATCACCGGGAGCTGGCCCGTCCGCGTCTTTCAGACACTGGACGCGAACATTGCGCCGTGGGCAGGAAGGACGGTCCGGATCTTCGTCGAGCAGCTCGACGAGATCGCCAGTCACGGCCAGCTCTGGCTCGACACGTTCCGGATCATCGGCAGTCCGTGAGCCGCCCGCCGGCGCCCGCCGCCGGGCCTCCGTGGCCCGGCGGTGCTGCACGCGCCATCATTACGCATGACCGATCCACTCATCATCGGGCGCTCCGGCACGACCGACCTGGGGCTCCTCCCCGCGTTTGCCAACCGCCACGGCTGCATCACCGGCGCCACGGGCACCGGCAAGACCATCTCGCTCCAGGTGCTGGCCGAACGATTCTCGCGCATCGGCGTGCCGGTCTTCCTCACCGACGTGAAGGGGGACCTGGCCGGGATCGCGCACCCCGGCGCTCCGTCGGAGAAGCTCGCGGCGCGGCTGCAGAAGCTCGGGCTCCCGACCCCGGAGTGGGCCGCGTGCCCGGCGACCTTCTGGGACGTGTTCGGTGAGCAGGGTCACCCGGTCCGGGCCACCGTATCGGACATGGGGCCGCTGCTGCTGGGTCGCCTGCTGAACCTGAACGACACGCAGGAGGGCGTGCTCAACATCGCCTTCCGCGTCGCCGACGAGCACGGCCTCCTCCTGCTCAACCTGCCGGACCTGCGCGCGATGCTGCAGTTCGTCGGCGACAACGCGGCGGAGCTCCGGACGCAGTACGGCAACGTCTCGGCGGCCAGCATCGGCGCCATCCAGCGCGGGCTGCTGCAGCTCGAGGACCAGGGCGCCGGGAAGTTCTTCGGCGAGCCGATGCTCGACATCGAGGACCTGCTGCAGACGGTCGACGGACGCGGGGTGGTCAACGTCCTCGCCGCCGACCGCCTGATGAGCAGCCCGAGACTGTATGCGACGATGCTGCTCTGGCTTCTGGCCGAGCTGTTCGAGAACCTGCCTGAGGTCGGGGATCGCGAGCAGCCGAAGCTGGTCTTCTTCTTCGACGAGGCGCACCTGCTCTTCGCGGATGCGCCGGCGGCGGTGCTGGAGAAGGTGGAACTCGTCGTGCGGCTGATCCGGTCTCGCGGCGTCGGCGTCTACTTCGTGACGCAGAACCCGATCGACATTCCGGACAAGGTCCTGGGCCAGCTGGGGAACCGGATCCAGCACGCGCTGCGCGCCTTCACGCCGCGCGACCAGAAGGCGGTGCGGGCCACGGCGGAAACGATGCGTCCGAATCCGGCGATCGACGTCGAGCAGGTGATCCTGGAGCTCGGCGTCGGCGAGGCGCTGGTGTCCCTGCTGGACTCGTCAGGCGCCCCGGCGGTGACGCAGCGGGCGTGGATGCTGGCCCCGGGCTCCCGGATCGGGCCGATCACGCCTGACGAGCGCCGGGCCCTGATGCAGCGGTCGGTCGTTGCCGGCGCGTACGACCGGGAGGTGGACCGCGAGTCGGCCTTCGAACGGCTGC
>JABWBJ010000136.1 GCA_013360595.1 Gemmatimonadaceae bacterium
GCCGGCGACGGGCGCGTCATCCTCCGCCTCCTCGTCCTGGTCGTCGTCAGGCGGAACGGACTCCGCCACCGGGAGCTGGCGTGTGGACGCTGCGGCCGGCCGCTCGGCGCGCGGGATCCACGCGGGGAGCTCCACGGTGTCCTGGAGTCGGATGACCTCCTCGCTCACGCCCTCCAGCGGCGCGCCCAGGGCCTCTTCCTCGCCGGTGGGCTCGGCGACGCGGTCGACGCCCATCTCCAGCCGCAGCTCCGGAAGCGGGACGACCCGGACCTCGCCGTCCTCGCCGCGGAGCGTGACGCGTTCGCGGAAGATGTCGTTGGCCATCACCTTCTCCTGGCCCTTCGCCGTGGCGATCGTCTTGCCCTCCTTGGGGAATCGCTTGCGCTGCTGCACGTAGAACTCGTGTTCATACCGCAGGCAGCACATGAGCCGGCCGCAGGCGCCGGAGATCTGGCTCGGGTTGAGCGACAGGCGCTGGTCCTTGGCGACCCCCAGGTTCACGGGGCGCAGTTCGGGGAGCCACGAGGCCGAGCAGTACTCGCGGCCGCATCGCCCGATCCCGGACAGGCGCCTGGCCTCGTCGCGCACGCCGATCTGCTTGAGCTCGATCCGGGTGCGGAACGTCGTGGCCAGCTCGCGCACCAGATTGCGGAAATCGACGCGCTTTTCGGCGGTGAAGTAGATCGTGAGCTTGCGGCGGTCCCAGCGCCATTCGGCGTCGGAGAGCTTCATGGCCAGTCCGTTGGCCTTCACGCGTTCGGCGGCCTTGCGCCGCGCCGCCTCGTCCTGCTCGCGGAGGTCGCGCAGCCGCTTGAGGTCCTCCGGACCGGCCGGGCGGCGGATGGTCTGCGTGACGGGCGTATCGCCCGGGCCGTGGCTGGTGCCCCGGGCCCGGCGTTCCGCCAGGTCCCCGATGGCATGGACGTGCCCCAGATCCTCGCCGCGGTCCGCCTCGACGATGACGGGCGACCGGAGCGCCGGCGGGTGCTCTCCCTCCCAGAGGAAGAACTCCTTGCGGTTGCCCTTGAAACAGACCTCGACGAGCATGCGCGAAGCAGGGAAGCGGCGAAGCCGGGAGTGGGACTGCGTGCAGCGTGGCAGCGCAGTGGAAAGCTAAGTGGCCGCCGAGTGACGACGCGAGACGATCCGTTCCCCGGTGACAGCCGCTGTTCCGCCTCGCCCCCTCGCCTACTCAGCCCATTGCCCCATCCTGAGGTACTTCTCGCGGCGGCGCCTGACGAGTTTGTCCGGCTTGAGCTTCCGGAGCTCCTCGAGGTTCCGGATGAGGGCCTCCTGGAGGGCGGCGGCCGCCGCTTCGTGGTTGACGTGCGCGCCCCCCACCGGTTCCGGCACGATCTCGTCCACCACCTTCAGGTCGAACAGTTCCGGGGCCGTGATCCGGAGCGCGCTGGCGGCCCGCTCCCGCATCTCCACGCTCTTGCCGTCCTTCCACAGAATGGCCGCGCACCCCTCGGCCGTGATGACCGAGTAGACGGAGTTCTCCATCATCAGGACCCGGTCGGCCACGCCTAACGCCAACGCCCCCCCCGAACCGCCCTCGCCGATCACCGTGGCCACGACCGGCACCTGCAGCCGGTTCATCTCGAACAGGTTCCGGGCGATGGCCTCCGACTGCCCCCGCTCCTCGGCGCCGAGCCCCGCCCAGGCGCCGGGCGTGTCGATCATCGTGAAGACCGGCACGTGGAACTTCTCGGCCAGCTTCATCAGCCGGAGCGCCTTGCGGTACCCCTCGGGGTGCGGCATCCCGAAGTTCCGCCGCAGGTTCTCCTTGGTGTCGCGGCCGCGCTGGTGCCCGATCACCATCACCGTTTCCCCTTCCAGGCGCGCCCACCCGCCCACGATCGCCGCGTCCTCGCGGAAGAGGCGGTCCCCCGCCAGCTCGATGAAGTCCGTGAAGCAGAGCCGGACGTAGTCCAGCGTGAAGGGACGCTTCGGGCTCCGGGCCACGAGCAGCCGCTGCAGCGGCGTGAGGTTCCGGTACACCTCCTGGCGGAGCGCCGTCAGCTTCTGTTCCAGCGGCGCGATCTCGGCGTCCACCTGGAGGTGCTGGTCGCCGGCCATCTTCTTCAGCTCGTCGATCTGCTTCTCGAGCTCGAAGATGGGCTTCTCGAACTCCAGCGTCGGGGTCGAGGCCATCGTCAGGCGACCCGGACGAGCTTGACCCGTCCCGGCCCGAGCAGCGCCCGCAGCTCCGCGAGCGCCGCGCCGCTGGCCGCCACCTTGAGCGTCTTCGACCGCAACCGGGCCGATCCGTCCGCGTCCCGGAACCGGACCTCGACCGGGGCCGATCCGGGGTGCGCGTCGATGACCGCCCGAACGTCCCGGAACACGTCCGGCGGCAGTTCAGGGTCCGTGTCGAGGTCGGCCGCCGCCGGCTGCGGCGCCAGCTCGATCGCGACGGCCACCTGCCCGCTCACCCGGAGTTCCTCGAATCGTTGCACCGTTTCCACGATGAAGGTCGGGTTTTCGACGCCCTGGTCGCGGCGGGAATACCCGCCCTTGATCAGCACCGGCACGTCCGTCCGGACCCGGTGGGCCAGCGCGGCCCAGGCCTCCGGGAACACGAGTATCTCCGAAGATCCGGAGAAATCCTCGACTGTCAACCGGGCGAACTCCGCTCCCGTCCGCCGGGAGACCTGTTTCTTGATCCCCGTCACGACCGCCCCGATCGACACCGACCCCTCCGTCCAGGTCCCCAGCTGGGACACCGAATGGGTCGCGAAGAGCTCGCACTCCGCCCGGTACGGCTCCAGCGGATGCCCGGAGATGTAGAAGCCGAGGATCTCCTTCTCCCTGGTGAGCCGCTCGGACTCGGTGAGCGGGGGGAGGTTCGGCAGCACCGGCAGGTGCCGCTCGGCCATGGGCCCGGCGTCGTCCGCCAGCACGCCCCCGAAGAGCGACGCCTGCCCGGCCTCCCGGTCGGCGGCCTTGAGGGACGCCTCCTGGATGGCGGTATCGAGCACGGCGATGTGCTGCGCCCGGTGCCCCTCCAGCGTGTCCAGTGCGCCGGAGTGGACGAGCGCCTCGAAGACGCGCTTGTTGCAGAGCCTGAGGTCCACCCGCTCGGCCAGGTCGAACAGGGTCGTGAACGGCCGGTCCGCGCGCGCGGCCAGGATCGATTCGATCGCCCCCCGCCCCACGTTGCGGATGGCGCCCAGGCCGAATCGGATCCGCTTCTCGCCGACGACCGTGAACTTGTAGCCCGATTCGTTCACGTCCGGCGGCAGCACCTCGAGCCCGATCTCCCGCGCCTCGTTGATGAACTTCACCACGCTGTCGGTGTCGCCGATGGAGGACGACAGGAGCGCGGCCATGAAATCGGCCGGGTAGTGGCACTTGAGCCACGCGGTCTGGAAGGAGATGACCGAGTAGGCGACCGAGTGCGACTTGTTGAATCCGTACCGGCCGAAGGTCTCGATCTGCGCCGCGAGCTCCTCGATGACGCGCCGCTGGTAGCCGCGCGCGACGGCCTTCTCGATGAACTTCCCCAGCTCCTGCTGGATCAGCTCCTTGTCCTTCTTGCCCACGGCCTTCCGGAGCAGGTCGGCTTCGGCGAGCGAGATGCCGGCCAGCACCTGGGCAATGCGCATCACCTGCTCCTGGTAGGTGATGACGCCGTAGGTGGGCTCCAGGATCGGGCGGAGTTCGGGGAGGGCGTAGGTGACCGGTTCCTCGCCGCGCTTCCGCCGCTGGTACACGCGGTGCATCCCGGCGTCGAGCGGGCCCGGCCGCATGAGCGCGTTGGAGGCGACGAGGTCGTCGAACCGGTCGCAGCGCATCGCCCGCAGCATGTCGGTGGCGAGCGGGGACTCGAACTGGAAGACGCCGACGGTGCGCCCCAGCCGCAGCATGCGGTAGGTCTCGGGATCGGCGGGGTCGATCGTGGCGAGGTCCGGAGCCGCGCCGGTGCGGCGGCGGATGGACTCGAGCGCGTCGTGGATGACGGTCAGCGTCGTCAGGCCGAGGAAGTCCATCTTGAGCATCCCCGACTGCTCGAGCGCGTTCATGTCGTACTGGGTGACGATGACGCGCGACTCGTGACTCGGGACCCGGGACTCCGCGGGGCTGCGTGACTCGTGGCCCGGGACTCGCGACTCGGCGCCGTTGAACCCCGAACCCTGACCCCTCGACCCTTTCACTTCCTGGGTGAACACCGGCACGTACTCGTCGAGCGGGCCGGGCGCGATGACGACGCCCGCGGCGTGGACGCCGGTGTGGCGCGACAGGCCCTCCAGCTCGATCGCGTAGTCCAGGAGGCGCCGGTACCGTTCGTCGCCGCGATAGAGCTTCGCCACGTCGGGCACCTTCTCCACGGCCTCCCTCACCGTGAGCGAGAAGTTCGGCTGGTTCGGGATCAGCTTGGCGAGGGCATCGGTTTCGGCCGGCGTGAAGCCGAGGACGCGCCCGACGTCCTTCACCGCGGCGCGGGACTTGAGGGTCCCGAAGGTGACGATCTGGCCGACGGCGTCCTGGCCGTACTTCTCGCGGACGTACTCGATGACCTCCCCCCGCCGCTCGAAGCAGAAGTCGACGTCGATGTCGGGCATCGACACGCGCTCGGGGTTCAGGAAGCGCTCGAAGAGGAGGTCCCACCGCAGCGGGTCGACATCGGTGATGCCTAACGCATAGGCGGCCAGCGACCCGGCCGCCGAGCCCCGCCCCGGGCCCACCGGGATCCCGCGCTCGCGCGCCGCCCGGATGAAGTCGGCCACGATGAGGAAGTAGCCGGCGTACCCGGTCCGGGTGATGACCTCCAGCTCGTACTCGAGGCGCTCCTTCGCCGCCGGCGGGAGCGGATCGCCGTACCGGCGGACCGCCCCCTCGCTGGCCAGCCGCACCAGCAGCTCGTTCTCCGAGGCGGCCCCCGGGGGGAGCGGGAACGACGGCACCGAGATCCGCTTCGCCAGGTGCAGGTCACACTCGTCGGCGATCCGGAGCGTGTTCTCGAGGACCTCCGGCCGTCCCGGGAAGTGCTCGGCGATCTCCGCATGGCTCTTGAAGTAGAGGCCGCGATCGTAGCGCATGCGGTCGCGGTCCTCGCGGTCCTTGCCGAGGCCGATGCAGAGCAGGACGTCGTGGGCGTCGTGGTGCTCCGCCTTGAGGAAGTGCGAGTCGTTGGTCGCGATGACGGGCAGCGAGAGGTCGGCGGCGAGCCGGAAGACGGCCTCGTTGAGCGCCTCCTGGCCTTCGCTGCGGTGGGCCTGGACCTCCAGGTAGTACCGTCCGGGGAACCGTTCGGCGTACCAGGTCGCCACCTCGCGGGCCTGGTCGTACCGGTTCGCCATGAGGTGCGAGGCGATTTCGCCCGCCATGCAGGCCGACGAGACGATGATCCCCTCGCCGTACCGCTCCAGCAGTTCCCGGTCGACGCGCGGCCGGGCGTAGAAGCCCTCGGTGTACGCGAGGGAGGACAGCTTGATGAGGTTCCGGTAGCCGGTCTGATTGGCGGCCAGGAGGACCAGGTGGAAGTACGGTTTGGCGTCGGGGGCGACCCGGCCACGCTGGCGGCGGTCCCCCGGGGCCACATACGCTTCCATGCCGATGATCGGCCGGAGGCCCGCCTTGCGGGCCTTGTCCTGGAATTCCCAGGCGGCGTGGAGGTTGCCGTGGTCGGTGACGGCGAGCGCCGGCTGCTCGAACTCCCGGGCCCGCGCGATGAGGTCGTCGATGCGGTTCGCGCCGTCGAGGAGGGAGTACTCGCTGTGGCAGTGCAGGTGGACGAAGCTCATCGGAGCGGAAAGCTAGCGGCCGGCGGGCGGGCCCGCAAACGCCGCGCTGAGTTAAACCATTGTCATTGAATCGCTTGGACCATGCCAAGGATCTGGTTCCGCCGGGTTGTCAAGGGCTCCCTGCTGGTCGCACTCGTGGTGTTCGCGGCGGCGCTGGTAACGCCCCTCGGGCGGTATCTGCTCCGGGCGGCGTGGGAGGAGGCGAGGATCCTGGCCCGGCGGCGGCCGATCGAGGCCCTCGTTCGCGACAGCGCGACCGCTCCGGAGTTGCGCCAGCGGCTCCGTCTGGTGCTTGACGCCCGGGCGTATGCGGCGGACTCGCTGGGGCTCGAGGCGGGCGAGTCGTTCACGACCTATTCGCGGCTGGACCGGGACACCCTGGTGCTGGTGCTGTCGGCGGCGTACCGGGACCGGCTCGAGGCGTACCGGTGGTGGTTTCCGGTCGTGGGGCGGCTGCCGTACAAGGGGTACTTCGATCCGGCGGCGGCGCTCCGGGCGCGGGACGACTTCCAGGCGCGGGGCTTCGACACGTACCTGCGGCCGGCCTCGGCGTTCAGCACGCTGGGGTGGTTCAACGATCCGCTGCTCTCGACCACGGTCCGGGCGGACACCACGTGGCTGGCGAACACGGTGATCCATGAGCTGTCGCACAACACGCTGTTCGTGAAGGGGAACGCCGAGTTCAGCGAGTCGTTCGCGAGTTTCATCGGGGCGCGCGGGGCGGAGGCGTTCTTCCGGTCGCGCGGGGCGCCGGGGGCGGCCGAGCGCGTGGCGCGGGACTGGGCGAACGATCAGTTGTTAGGCAGGTTCTGGGAGCGGACGGCGGCGGCGCTGGATTCGGCGTACGCGGCGTGGCCGGCGGACAGCGCCCGCCGGGTGGAGGCGCGGGATACGGTGTATGCGCGGGCGCGGCGGCTGCTG
>JABWBJ010000137.1 GCA_013360595.1 Gemmatimonadaceae bacterium
GCATGGGCGGGGGCGCCGCGCCGGCCAGCTACCGGCAGCCTGCGGGGATGCTGTCCACGACGCCATCCGCCGCGACAACCGTTGGCCGCGAACGCCAGTGGCGGCGCGTTTCGCTCAGCGATGGCAGGAACCAGGCCGGAGGCCGGCTGGTGAAGTGCGCGTAGAAGGCGCCGCCATCGGCCTGGTGGCACACCACCGCCATGCGCTCCGGGAACGCCGGGATCGGACGCATGGTGTTCGGATTGGCGAGCCGCGGCACCCCGACCACCTCACGCCCCAGGAGGTACCAGATCGCCGCCGGGTGATTGCTGACGATCACGGCGGCGGGCGGTAGATCCCGGACGCGCGCCAGCAGGCGGGACTCGCGCCACGCCGGCCCGCTGTAGCCGAGCCCCATGCGAGAAGTGTCTGACGCCCACGCGCCCACCGACACCAGGGCCGCCACCACAAGCAGGACTCCGAGCGCGGCCGACGCCCGGCGACGCTCCGCGCGGCCGAGCCCCTCGGCGATCACCGCCACGACCAGCACGGCGGCCACGGGTACCAGCGGGACCAGCATGCGCTCGTCAGGCGTGCTCTGCGCGTCGACGAACGTGAGCGAGAGAGCCAGAAAGGCGACGTAGCCCATGGCAAAGAGGACGAGCACGATCCCCGCCACCGGCGTCGCCCGGAACGAAGGCCGCGCGCGGCTCCGGCGCCAGGCGGCGCCGACCCAGACGACGGCGAGACCGACGGCCACCAGCATCGCCGGCTCGATCCAGCCTCCGTCCGGAATGAACCAGTGGTACACGGTCCTCGCTGCGGACAGCAGGTGGTCGGCACTCATGGGGTGGTAGACCAGCTCGCGATTGGTGGCGCTTCCGCCGTGCCGCGCGTTCCAGGCGATGATCGCGGCAAGCGGCGCGGCGGAGAGTACCGCGACGACGGCAGCGCGGCGCAGGCGCCGGGCCATGGGGGCCGCTCCGAGGATGGCCAGCGAAAGCACGCACGCGCCGATGACCGTCGGTGCCACGTACCGCGTAAGGCCGGCCGCCCCGGCGAGTAAACCGGCGACGAGTGCGGGCCGCGTGGCGTCCGTTTCGATGGACCGCACCGTGGCCAGCAGGGCGCCCATCGACAGCGCGAGGAAGAGCGGCTCCGACCAGATCATCGCGTGAACGGCCAGGATGTCCCGGGACAACAGGACGGCCGCGCCGCCGAAGAGCCCGGCGTGGCCCGAGTGCGGCGCGGCCCGTTGGGCCAGCCGCGCGGAGATCAGGGTCAGCGCGACCAGGGCCGCCCCATTCAGCCACCACGCCGCGGCCTCGGCCGAAAGGCCGAGCCGCTGGAGCGCCGCGAGGCCGAAGACCAGCCCGGGCGGAAAATGCGTGAAGGGCTGCGATCCCGGATCCCACCAGTGGACCCGCAGACCCTGGCCGCGGAGGAGATGGTCCGCGGCCGAGAGGTACTGCACCGAGTCTTCCTCGACGCCGATGCCATGGACGGTCGTCGCCTGCAGGAAGGCCAGCGCGAGCAGCGCCGCTCCGATGAGCAGGATCGCGGTCCGGCGTTCCGGGGAGGTCACGCTCACGGCAGTCGCTCCCGGTGGGATTTCTCGTCAGGCACCGCCACGCAGCGAAAGACCCCCGGTCGCCCGGGGGTCCTGGCGCTCGCCGCCCCAGCACGAAGGCGAAAGGACGGACTGGCCAGCAGATTGACGATGGATTGGGTGGGATGGTACACGCCAGTCCCCTCGTGTGACAATCGGGCAATGTCCTGTGACGGAAACGAGAAACGGCGGGTCGCCCCGCCGTTCTCGGCGCCACGGGCAACGCGCCGGCGTCTACTGCACCGCGTTGATCATGTCGAAGATCGGCAGGTACATCGCGACCACCATGCCGCCGACCACCACGCCGAGGAACACGATCATCACCGGCTCGAGGAGCGACAGGAGGCCGCCCACGGCCGCGTCGACTTCCTCGTCGTAGAAGTCCGCGATCTTGGACAGCATTTCGTCGAGTCCGCCGGTCTGCTCGCCGACGGCGATCATCGAGATCACCATGGGCGGGAAGACGGCGGACTTCTGCAGCGGAGCGGCAATCGTGTCGCCGCCGGCAATGCTGGCGCGGGACTGCATGATCGCATCCTGGATCACGCGGTTGCCGGCGGTCTTGGCGGTGATCTCCAGGCCGTCGAGGATGCTGACGCCGGAGCTGATCAGGGTGCCCAGCGTCCGCGTGAAGCGCGACACCGCGCTCTTGCGGAGCACGTCGCCCAGCACGGGGAACCGCAGCAGCAGGCGGTCGATGACCAGTTTCCCGCCGGAGGTGGCGTAGTAGCGCCGGAAGGCCCAGACGCCAAGAGCGATGGCGCCGGCGACCGCCCACCAGTAGGTGCGCAGGAAGTCCGAGGCGCCGATCACGATTCGCGTCGGCAGCGGCAGGCCCATGCCGACCCCCGCGAACATGCCTTCGAAGACCGGGATCACGAAGATCAGCAGCACCGCGATGGCGACCGTGGCCACGCTCATGATCACGGCCGGGTAGATCATGGCGCCCTTCACCTTCCGTACCAGGGCGTCGTTCTTCTCCATGAACGTCGCCAGGCGCATCAGGATCGTGTCGAGAATACCGCCGGCCTCGCCGGCGGCGACCATGTTGACGTAGAGCTCGCTGAACGCCTTCGGGTGCTTCGCGAGCGCGTCGGCGACGGTGTGGCCGGATTCCACGTCGAAGACGATGTCGCGAGTGGCCGCCGCCAGCGGCTTGTTCTCGGTCTGCTTGGCCAGGATGTCGAGCGCCTGCACCAGCGGCAGGCCGGCGTTGATCATCGTCGAGAACTGCCGGGTGAAGATCACGATGTCCCGCATCCGGATCGAGCCCTTGACCTTCTTCGGCTTGGCGTTCTCGTCGACCTTGACGACGGTCATCCGCTGGCGGCGGAGCTGGGCCACGACGTCCTGGGCGGTGGGCGCCTCGATGGTCGCGGTCCGCAGCTCTCCGGCGGCGGTGCGGGCGGTGTAGGTGAAGGCGGGCATGGACTATCGGGAATCGGGAATGGGGAACCGGGAATGGGGCATCGAACCGGACAATGCCGGCGTCAGCGCTTGCCGCCGACGGCCTGCAGCGGACGACGTTCGTTCTCCTCGTCCAGCGGCGCGCGGCCGATCATCCGCAGGAACTCGTTGGGATCGCTCGACACCCGGAGGCATTCGTCCTCGGTGACTTCGCGCGACTGGTAGAGCTGGTACAGCGCGTCGTTCAGCGTCTGCATGCCGAACTTCTTGCCCGACTGCATCATCGAGTAGATCTGGTGCACCTTGTCGTCGCGGATGAGCGCGCGCATGGCCGGCGTGATCACCAGGATCTCGGCCGCCATCACCCGCCCGCGTCCGCGCGAGCGCGGCAGGAGGGTCTGGGTGATGATCCCCTCGAGCACGAAGGCGAGCTGGGCGCGCACCTGCGACTGCTGGTGGCTCGGGAAGACGTCGATGATGCGGTTGATCGCCTCGGCCGCCGAGTTCGTATGCAGCGTGGCGAAGACGAGGTGACCGGTTTCGGCGATGGTGAGCGCCGCCTGGATCGTTTCCAGGTCGCGCATCTCGCCGATCAGAATGACGTCCGGGTCCTCCCGCAATGCGTACTTCAGCGCGTTGGCAAAGCTGTGCGTGTCACTCCCCACTTCGCGCTGGTTGACGATGCAGCTGTGGTGCCGGTGGATGAACTCGATCGGATCCTCGACCGTGATGATGTGGCCCTTCCGCTCGCGGTTGACCTTGTCGATCATCGCGGCCAGGGTCGTGGATTTGCCCGACCCGGTCGGCCCGGTCACGAGCACGAGCCCGCGCGGCTTCTCCGCCATCCGGGCCACCACCGGCGGCAGGCCGAGGTCCTGGAACGTGCGGATGTTGAACGGAATCTGCCGGATCGCCATCGACACGCAGCCGCGCTGCTTGAAGCAGTTGCCGCGGAAGCGGGCCAGATTCTGGATGCCGAACGAGAAGTCGAGCTCGTCGTCCATCTCGAAGCGCTTCTTCTGATTCTCGGTGAGCACCGAGTAGGCCAGCTGGAGCGTGTCCTTGGGCGACAGCACGGCCTCGATGCTGGAGTTCACGATGTCGCCGTCCACGCGGAGCTTGGCGCGTTCGCCGGCCGTGATATGGAGATCGGACGCATCCCGTTCGATCATCTCCTCGAGCAGCGCACGCAGGCTGACCGCGAGGGCTCCGGTGGAGGCCCCGCTCGAGCCGGCGGCGGCGGACGTCTGATTCGTCATCGGTCAGCAGGACAGGGACGCGCACGGGGCCTGCGGCGAACGCACGGCACGCGCGCGCCTGCCCGCCCGGGGGTTGGTCATTGTGCAGACGGACCAGCCGAGCGGTCCGTCACGGGAAGTCACGGGCCCGGAGCGGCGCCCCGGGTTGGCCGGACGGGGCGCGCCGTCCCGCGGTCCGGCCAGGCTCCGGCTGTGCGCCGGCGCACTACGCCGAGGTCTCACGAATCACCTGCTCCAGCGGCACGATTCCCTTCATGACCTTGAGCCACCCATCCATGCGCAGCGTGAGCATGCCGTCGGACACGGCCGTGTCCTTGATCTCCTGGCCCGACGCATTCTGCAGGATGAGCCGCCGGATGTTGGGCGTCATCGACATCACCTCGTAGAGGCCCTGCCGCCCCTTCATGCCCATGCCCTGGCACTCGTCGCAGCCGCGCCCCTTGAAGAAGGGCACCTCAGCGACGGTCGTATCGAGCGTGAAGCCCTTCACCAGCGGGGCGGCCTCCGGGGACGCCTTGGCGATCGCGTCCCGCAGCGCCTCGTCCGTGAACCGCAGCTCGCGCAGCGTGGTCGTTCGGGAGACCTTCGCGCCCGCCAGTTCTTCTGCGGTGGGCTCGTGGCGCTGCTTGCACCGCGGGCAGACCCGCCGGACCAGGCGTTGCGCCACGACCAGATTGAGCGCGCTGGCGACGTTGAAGGGCTCGAGGCCCATGTCCAGCAGACGCGTGACCGTCTCGGGCGCGGAGTTCGTGTGCAGGGTGGACAGCACCAGGTGGCCGGTGAGCGCCGCCTTGATCGCGATGCCGCCCGTCTCCAGATCGCGGATCTCGCCCACCATGATGATGTTCGGGTCCTGCCGCAGGAACGCCTTCAGCGCCGCCGCGAACGTCATCCCGATGTCGGTCCGGACCTGCACCTGGTTGATCCCGAAGAGGTTGTACTCCACGGGATCCTCGGCGGTCATGATGTTCTGGTCGATCGTGTTGATCTTCGAGAGCGCGGAGTAGAGCGTCGTCGTCTTGCCGGAGCCCGTGGGACCGGTGACCAGCACCATCCCGTACGGGTTCATGATCGCCGACATCAGTTCGCGCTCGGCGCGCGGCTCGAGGCCGAACTTCTCGAGGTCGAGCGTCAGATTCCCCTTGTCGAGAATCCGGAGCACGACCTTCTCGCCGAACAGCGTCGGCAGCGTCGACACGCGATAGTCGATGACCTTGTTGCCGATCTTGAGCTTGATGCGGCCGTCCTGGGGCACGCGCCGCTCGGCGATGTTCAGCTGCGCCATGATCTTGAAGCGGGAGATCAGCGCCGCCTTGAGCTTCGGCGGCGGCTTCATGACCTCCTGGAGCGCGCCGTCGATGCGGTACCGGACCCGGAGTTCGTGCTCGAAGCTCTCGAAGTGGATGTCGCTCGCGCCGCGCTTGACGGCGTCCGTGAGGATGGCGTTGATCAGCTTGACGACGGGGGCATCGTCCACGGCGGCGGCGAGCGCCGCGGCGGACATGTCCTCCTCTTCCTCCTCCACGACCTCGACGTCGCCTTCGATGCCCGTCGCGATGTCCTGAAGGAGCGTGTCCATCGCCACGTCGGCGCCGGTGTCGTACCCCTTCTCGATCACCGCGCGCAGCGTGGCCTCGCCCGCCAGGACCGGGAAGATGTCGTACCGCGTGATGAACTTGAGGTCCTCGAGGATCTCCTGATTGGCCGGATCGGCGACGGCCACCGTCAGCGTTCGGCCCTCGCGCTTGAGCGGGAGCAGCGTGTGCCGGACGGCGACGTCCGAGGGCACCAGGCGCAGGATCTTCGGATCCGCCTCGAACTTCGAGAGGTCGACCGCGGGCATGCGGTACGCCCGCGCGATCGCCTTGGTGAGGTCCACTTCGTCGATGGCCCCGCTGCGGATCAGCGCCAGGGTGACGCTGGTGCCATTGGACTTCGCGTCGCGCTGCGCGCGCTCCAGCTGCTCCCGAGAGACGTACCCCTCGTTGAGGAGGAGCGCGGTGAGGCGCTCGGGGTTCGCAGCGACTGGTGTAGCCATTCCGGTGGAACGCGAGTGAGGCGTGAGGCGGTCCGGGGGCAGACGACGACGCCGCGCCCCGCGGATCGGGACCAGGTCGTTCATGACCGGCCTCGCCGGCGGGACGCGGCGCTCTTGGCGGAGCCCTGGCACCCGGGTGCCTGACCCGCACCAATAGGACGGGAGGGGGTGGAAAACGTCACGTGCGGTTCGAGCCGGCGCGCCATGGCCGGCCCGATGCCATAGACGCGCGTCAGGGCCTCGAGTGACCCGAACGGACCGCAGCGTTCGCGGCTCTCGACGATGCGCGCGGCGAGCGCCGGGCCCACCCACGGCAGCGCCTC
>JABWBJ010000138.1 GCA_013360595.1 Gemmatimonadaceae bacterium
CTCGCGCCCCAGCTCGGCCCAGGGCCGGGGCAGCCCGCCCAGCACCTCGCCAGCCAGGATCGGCTGCCCCACCCGCATGAAGACCCGGCCGTAGCGCTTGGTCACCACCTTGCCTGCCTTGACGACCTGGCCCAGGTCCTCGGCCTGCTTGCGCCCCCCGTCCAGCTCGCGCGCATAGGCCCCCTCCTCGGCGATCTGCTCGTAGGAGATGGCCACCGGCAAGAGCGTCACGCGCCGGTCGGCCCGCGCCTCGGCCGCCGCGTCCATCACCATCGACAGCACGCCCAGCTTGGGCGGCAGGAGCTTGCCGGTCCGGCTGCGCCCACCCTCGATGAAGAACTCCAGCGGGAACTCGTCGCGGATGAGCTGGCGCAGGTAGGCCGAGAAGACCGCGGGGAAGACGCGATCTCCCGAGAAGCTGCGCTTGATGAAGACCGCACCCACCCGCCGCAGCAGGGGCCCCAGCGGGAAGAAGGACAGGTTCTCGCCGGCGACGACGTGGGGGATCATCACGTCCCGCTCGAAGAGCTGGCTGCTGATGAGCACGTAGTCCAGGTGGCTGCGGTGGCAGGGGACCAGGACCGTCGCGCCGTCGCGGTAGGCCGCGCGGATGCGCTCGACGTCGACGTCGCGCAGGTCGACGCCCGCGTCCTCGAGGTAGACGCCGAACAGCTTCGACACGCGCGCCGTCGGATCGGCGCCCATCGGGTACGTCACACCCTTCAGCTCGCCCTCGTGCTCCTGCCACGCGAGGTGCGTGAACTTCGTGTCGGTGGAAACCGTCACGACCTCCGCGCCGAGCTTCTGGAACTGCGGATACAGCTCGGCCAGCGACGAGAACTCCGTCGCGCAGACGAACGTGAAGTCCGCCGGATAGAAGACGAGGACGGTCCACTTCCCGGCGGCCATGTTCGCGGCCAGGCTGAAGTCGCCGAAGTCCTTCTTCGTGGGGAGGTAGGTGTCGAGCTTGAAGTCCGGCACGGTCTGACCGACCTGGAGGTTCGTCATGTCTTCTGTCTCCATCGAATGAGAGGCGAATGAGAGGGCGGAACGGAAAGCGGGAAGACTAGCGCAACGCGGAACGCGGGGGAACTTCGCAGACGGCCGCTTCTCCGCCCAGTGATTCCTGCGAGGAATCAGCGGTCGGCCGACGAACTCACACGATCCGCGATTCGGCCGCTTGCGTATTTGACCGATCGGTCTATTACTCCGGCCCTCGCTCGTGCGGCGTCCTCGCTCGAGCGTCCTCGACGCGCCCCGCGTCCGGAACGTTGGAGGAGGAGGTCCCCGTGATTCGGGTCCGTCGTTCGGCGCATCGAGCGCAATCGGCACGACTGGCGCGCGCCGTCCTCGCGGCCGCGCTCGTGGACGTCGTCCGATTCACGCTCGCAGCACCGGGCATCGGGGTCCTCAACTTCGCGCTCGTCTGGCTGCAGGCGCAGCAACTCGGCTTCCTCTACGCCGATGGCGTCGCGGTGAGAATGCCACGCCGTGGCCTGTGGGCCACGCTTGCACTCGCGATCGGCGCGCTGGCGCTCCTGACCACCGTCGGTCCGTATCCACGGTCCATGGTGGGCCTGCCCGGCGAGGCCATGTCGAACATGAACCCACCGACCTTCTGCCTCGTGGCTGTCACGTGGGCGCAGGCGGCGGTGCTGCTGCTCATCCGCGAGCCCGTACGACGGTGGCTCGACCGGCCCCGTGCGTGGCGCGCGGTGATCGCCGCCAACGGGTCCATCATGACGCTCTTTCTCTGGCACCTCACTGCCCTGATGCTGGTCGCGGTCATCGCGCTGCCGGCCGGATTCCCGCAGCCGCGTCCGGGGTCCGCGGCGTGGTGGCTGCTCCGGCCGTTCTGGATTCTGCTGCTGTCGGCCGGAACGGTGCCCGCGGTCTTCCTGCTCGCCCGCTTCGAGCGCACGCGATCCCGTCCGCACCCCGCGCGCCCACGCGGGGCGCTCTACGCCTCCATCGGGGTCGCGCTGGCGGCCGTCGCGATTCTGGGATTCGCCGTGACCGGCCTGGTCGATTTCGTGTACCCCGGTGACCGCCGGCTCGTCTTCCTTCCTGTGAGCCCTCTCATCAATCTCGTCGCGCTGGCCGCGGCGGGCCTGGCGTTCGCGGCCGGCGCCGACGCGAGTCCGGCCTGAGGGCAGCGGGCGCTTGCCCGGGGCGCTAGATTGTATCGGTTGAATCCCGAGAGAACCCGTCGTCTACCTCGACGCCCGCCTGATGACCAATCCCGCGGCCAATGGAGCCCCGACCGACCTGCCCCTGATCATCCAGGGGGGGATGGGCGTGGGCGTCTCGAACTGGGTGCTGGCCAAGGCGGTCTCGCTGCGGGGCCAGCTGGGCGTGGTCTCGGGGACGTGCATCGACTCGATCCTCGTCCGGCGACTGCAGGATGGGGACATCGGGGGACACGTGCGGCGGGCGATGGCGCAATTCCCGATTCCGCACGTCGCCGATGCGGTGCTCCAGAAGTTCTTCGTCGCCGGTGGCCGGCCGCCGCGCACTCCGTACAAGGCGCTGCCCATGTACCGGCAGTCGGTGAGCCTGGCGCGCCAGCAGGTCACCATGCTGGCGGCGTTCGTGGAGGTGTGGCTGGCGAGGGAGGGACACTCCCGCCCCGTCGGGATGAACCTGCTGACGAAGGTCCAGATGCCGAACCTGCCGACGCTCTACGGCGCGATGCTCGCGGGGGTCGGCTATGTCCTCATGGGGGCCGGCATCCCACGTGAGATTCCCGGCGTCCTGGACAACCTCGCGAACCACGAGGTGGTGGCGATCAAGTTCGACGTCGAAGGGCTGCCGGCCGGTGAAACCGAGTACCTGCGGTTCGATCCGCGGGAGCATTGGGAGCCGTCGGAACCGCTGTATCGGCCCCGGTTCCTCGCGATCATTTCCGCGAACTCGCTCGCCATGACCCTCGCGCGCAAGGCGACGGGTCGCGTGGACGGATTCGTGGTCGAGGGACCCACGGCCGGCGGCCACAATGCGCCGCCGCGCGGCGAGCTCCGGCTGAATGATCGTGGCGAGCCGATCTACGGCGAACGGGACGTGGTCGACCTCGACAAGATGAAGGAGCTGGGTCTGCCGTTCTGGATCGCCGGCGGCGCCGGCTCGCCGGAACGGCTCGAGGCGGCATGCGCGGCCGGGGCGAGCGGCATTCAGGTCGGCACGCTCTTCGCCTATTGCGAGGAGTCGGGCATGACGGCCGCGATCAAGGAGATGGTGCGCCAGGGCGTCATGTCCGGCCAGGTGCACGTGATGACGGACCCGCGCGCCTCTCCGACCGGCTATCCGTTCAAGGTCGTGGAGATCGACGGATTCAATTCGCGCGCCGAGGGGCGCAAGCGCTGCTGCGACCTCGGCTACCTGCGAACGGCGTACCGCGAGGAGAACGGCCGGCTCGGGTATCGGTGTCCGGCGGAACCGGTGGACACCTACGTGAAGCGCGGCGGCGACGTCGCCGATACCGACGGGCGCAAGTGCCTGTGCAACGGACTGTTCGCCAATATCGGGCTGGGCCAGGTTCGCGAGGACGACGTCGACGAGCGGCCGCTGCTGACGAGCGGTGACGAACTCGCGTGCCTGGGAGCCTTCTTCCGCGCCCGCCCGCACTACACGGCGTCCGACGTCGTCGACCACCTGCTCAGCCGGCGCGTGGCGCTGCAGGGGCGCCACGCGACCGCGGTGAACGGGCACGGGCCGGACGGCCCGGGAGGCGCGTCGAACGGGAATGGAGCCGCGACCGCCGGCAGCGCCAGGCCTGGCGCCGCGCAAGTTCATTCCCGGGTGCCTGCATAACGCGGATCACCGCCGCATAGCTATTCACGCCCCTTCCCTTCGGCGGCGTCGCGGGGACAGGTTGCGGCATGGCATCGATTCGATTGATCGGCGTTCCCATGGACCTGGGCGCCTCGCGTCGCGGCGTGGACATGGGGCCGTACGCCGTCCGTTACACCGATCTGCGCGAACGGCTGGAGCGGCTCGGACACACGGTCGAGGACGTGGGCAACGTGGCCGTCCCGTTCCGCGAGGACGCCGAGCGGGGCGCGCAGCGCGGGGCGCGGTTTCTCGGCGCGATCACCGGCGTGTGCCGCGACGTCGCTGTCCTCTCGCGCGAGGCGATCGAGACGGGGCGGACGCCCATCGTACTCGGCGGCGACCATTCGCTGGCGGCCGGCTCGATCGCCGGGGCGGCCGGCCACTTCGCGGCCCGCGGCGAACGGATCGGCGTGATCTGGATCGACGCCCATGCCGATCTCAACACGCCGGGCAGTTCGCGTTCCGGCAACGTCCATGGCATGCCGCTGGCGCACCTGCTCGGCCACGGGGACAGCGCGCTGGCCAACGTCGGCGGCGTGAAGCCCGCGATCCGCGCCGGCAACGTGGCCATCGTGGGCCTGCGGGACACCGACGACGCGGAGCGGGAGCACATCGCGCGCTGGAAGATCCGCGCGCTGACGATGCGGACGATCGATGAGCGCGGTGTGCGCAGCGTGATGGAGGAGGCAATCGCCGTCGCGTCCGACGGCACGGCCGGCCTCTGGGTCTCGTTCGATCTCGACGCGCTGGCGCCGGAAGCAGCGCCTGGGGTGGGCACGGCCGTGCCGGGCGGCATGACCTATCGTGAGGCGCACCTCGCGATGGAGATGCTCGCCGACACGGGCCGCGTGGTGGGCCTCGACCTGGTGGAAGTGAACCCGGTGCTGGACGAGCACAATCGCACCGCCAACGTCGCCGCTGATCTGCTGCTCAGCGCGATGGGCAAGCGGATCCTGTGAGCGTCTCGCCGGTCCGGGTGCCGTACACGCCGCCGGACTTCTCGGCGCCGCGACTGGCGCAGGCGCCGGCGGCGCGGGTGGTGGCCTGCGTCGCCGACGGCGTCCTTCCCGACGGGTTCTTCGCGACGACCAATCTGCCGTCGTACGTGAAGGGGGAGGACGGGCGCTGGACGATGCCGCGTGAGCCGCGAATGGACGGCTGCCTGGTGCGCGGCGCGGACGGCGTCTGGTGGGTGCGGGAAGGCCGCCGGGTGCGCCGCGGCGACCTGGTGGTCGTCGGACACGCCGAGGACGGCAGCGAGGGGGTCCTGGTGCACGCGAGCGGGTTCGATGTCTCGCCGGAGGCCGCCGGGGACTTCCACTTCATGTCGAGCCAGGTCTCCCGGGAGAAGCCGATCGACTATTCGCAGCTGGCGCGGATGCTGCTCGACGAGCGCCGGCGGGAGGGGTACATCGTCTGGGTCACGGGCCCGGCCCTGGTCCATTCCCGGGCGCGCGACAACCTGGTCTGGTTCATCCGGCACGGCTTCGTGCAGGCGCTGCTGGCCGGCAACGCCGTGGCGGCGCACGACATCGAGGCGGCCGTGGTCGGCACGACGTTAGGCATGACCAGCACGGGGGCGCCTACGGCCGGCGGACACTCGGCGCACATGCGCGCCATCAACGCCGTGCGCGCCGCCGGCTCGATTGCCGGCGCGGTTCGCGATGGGCTGATCGGCGGCGGCATCATGCACGCGTGCGTGGTCGAGGAAGTGCCGTTCGTGCTCGCCGGCTCCATTCGCGACGACGGGCCGCTCCCGGACGTGATCACGGACGCCGTCGCGGCGCAGGACGCCATGCGGGCGCACACGGTGAAGGCCACGATGGCGGTGATGGTCGCCACGGCGCTGCACTCCATCGCCGTGGGCAACATGCTGCCCGCGTACTACGAGGATCCGGAACGCGGCATCGTGGAGCTGCCGACCATCTGCGTCGACGCCAGCGAGTTCCTCGTCAGCAAGCTCAAGGACCGCGGGACGCATCAGGCGGTCGGGGTCGTGACCAACGCACAGGATTTCATGAGCATCCTGCGCGCGGCGGTCGAAGACGCGATGGCCTGAACTCAATCGGCGGTGAACCCGATCGTCCGCCTGACGCGTTCGTCCCGGTCAAGCATGCTGCGGACCGCGGCAAACACCACGGCGAATCGCTTGCTCGTCCGCCGCTCGAGCGCGTCGAGTCGCCGCAGAATGGTCGCGTTCGTCGCCACGATCGACCGGAACGCCACGAAGGCCCGCATGATGTCGATGTTCACCCGGATCGCACGACGGCTGTGCAGCACCGTCGACAGCATGGCGACGCCCTGTTCGGTGAACGCGTAGGGCAGCGAGCGCCGGACCCCGCCCCCACTTGAAATCACAAACTGTGATTTCAAGTGCTCCCACTCCGACGCGTCGAGCTGGAACATGACATCGGCGGGGAACCGGCCGCGATTCCGCTTGACCGCCTGAACGAGCACCCTGGGCGCCACGCCGTACGGAGCGGCCAGATCCGGGCTGAGCATCACGCGGCACCCGCGCACCGTGAAGATGCGGCGCTGGATCGCCACCGTGACCGTGGCGGTGGTGCGCGCCTCTGCGCTGGACGCCGGTGTCATGCGACTCCTCGCTGATTCAGTGGTCGGTGGTGTCGACTCGGAAGTGGAGCGCTTCGGCAACGTGCCGGGGCAGGATGCCGGCGTCGCCGTCGAGGTCGGCGATCGTGCGCGCGACCTTGAGCACGCGGTGGTAGCCGCGAGCCGAGAGGCCGAGGCGGCTCGCCGCCGCGGCGAGGAGG
>JABWBJ010000139.1 GCA_013360595.1 Gemmatimonadaceae bacterium
GCATGGCGCGCGAGTCCGCGCACCAGCTGGGCACGCCCATCTCGAGCCTGGCCGGCTGGGTGGAGCTCCTGGCCGACCGCGCGAACGACGAGCTCGGCCAGCGCGCCGTCGGCCACATGGCGGGCGACATCGAACGGCTCGAACGCGTCGCGCACCGGTTCGAGCGCATCGGGCGGCCGCCGCAGAAGGAGGACCTCGACGTCGAGACCATCCTGCAGCGTGTCACGGAGTACTTCCGGGCGAGGGTCCCCACGCTCTCGCACACGGTGCAGATCGCGCTCAAGACCTCGGGTCCGCTCCAGGTGAAGGGCGACCCGGTGCTGATCGAGTGGGCCGTGGAGGCCGTGGTGAAGAACGCCGTGGACGCCCTCGCCGGCCGAGGTGGCCGCATCCTGGTCGAGGGCGAACGGCTGCCGGAGGGGGACATCCGGGTGCGCGTCACGGACGACGGCCCCGGCGTCCCGCGCGATCTCCGCAAGCGGATCTTCGATGCCGGTTTCTCGACCAAGGAGCGCGGCTGGGGCATCGGGCTCGCGCTCGCGCGGCGGATCGTCGCCGAGTCGCATCGCGGCTCGCTCGCGCTGCTGCCGAGCAGTCGTGGCGCGCGCTTCGAGTTTATTTTTCCGGCATGACCCTGGTGGAAGTTCGCGGCGACCTGTTGTCGGGCCTCAATCCCGCGCAGCGGGAAGCGGTGGCGCATGGCGCCGGGCCGCTGCTCGTGCTCGCCGGCGCCGGCTCCGGCAAGACGCGCGTGCTTACGCGCCGCGTGGCGCGCCTCATCGAGCACGAGGGCGTCCCCCCGGCCGACATCCTCGCCGTCACCTTCACCAACAAGGCGGCCGGCGAGATGCGTTCGCGCATCGCCGATCTGCTGGGCGCCGAACCGTCCGGGATGTGGGTGGGGACCTTCCATGCCATCGGGGCCCGCCTCCTGCGCATCCACGCCGCGCTCGTGGGGCGCACGCCGGGCTTCACCATCTACGATGAGGACGACACCCTCGCCGCCGTGAAGCGCGTGATGGAACGGCTGCGCATTTCGCCGAAGGATCGCCCGCCCCAAGCCGTCGTCGCCGCCATCAGCGACGCCAGGAACGCCCTCGTCTCGGCGAAGGAATACGAGGCACTGGCGATGGACCCGTTCTCGAAGGCCGCGGCCCAGGTCTATCGCGAGCTGGAGGGCGCGCTCCGGCAGAACAATGCCGTCACGTTCGACGACCTCCTGGCCCTCCCGGTGCAGCTGCTCGAGCAGCACCCGCCGGTGCTGGAGCGGTACCAGCGCCGGTTCCGGCACATCCTGGTGGACGAGTACCAGGACACGAACCGGGCGCAGTACCGGCTGGTCTCGCTGCTGGGCAGCGGGCACGGCAACGTCACGGTCGTCGGGGACGACGACCAGTCGATCTACGGCTGGCGCGGCGCCGACATCCGCAACATCCTCGACTTCGAGCACGACTTCCCCGGGGCGCGGATCGTCCGGCTGGAGGAGAACTACCGCTCCACGCCGCAGATCCTGGCCGTGGCCAACGCCGCCATTGCCGCCAACACCTCGCGCAAGGGGAAGACGCTGCGCACCACGCGTCCTGCCGGGGAGCACGTACACGTCGTCGCCGCGCTCGACGAGCGCGACGAGGCCGAGTTCGTCATCGAGGAGATGCAGGCGCGTCGTTATGCGGCGGCGGGGCGCCCGCTCCGCGACTTCGCCATCCTGTACCGGACCAACTCGCAGAGCCGGGCCTTCGAGGAGGCGCTGCGCCGGCATGCGCTGCCGTACCGCCTCGTCGGGGCGATCCGCTTCTACGACCGGCGCGAGATCAGGGACGTCCTGGCCTGGCTTCGGCTGGTCGCCAATCCGGCCGACGACGAGGCGTTTCGCCGGGCCGTCGCGGCCCCGCGGCGCGGGATCGGCGACACCACACTGGACGCGATGGCGGCGCACGGCGCGGCGCACCGGGTGCCGCTCATGTCGGTGGCGACCGATCCGGCCTTCACCACGGTGCTGCGCCCCCATACCCGCGAGGCCCTGGCAACCTTCGCCCAGCTCGTGCGCCGGTTCGGCGAGGCGGCCAGGGAGTCGCCGGTCAACGAGCTGCTGCAGGATCTCGTGCTGGCCATCGGCTACGAGGAACATCTGCGCGCCGAAGGGCCAGGCGCCCAGGAACGGCTCGACAACGTGCGCGAACTCATCGCCGGCGCCGAGGAGACGGTGGTGGACGAGGGCGGGGAGGTGGGACTGACGCCGCTCGATCACTTCCTCCAGCGGGCGACGCTGGTGACCAGCGCCGACGCCCTCGATCCGGCGGCCGACGCGGTGACCCTCATGACGCTGCATAACGCCAAGGGGCTCGAATTCCCGGTCGTCTTCCTGACGGGGATGGAGGAAGGCCTCTTCCCGCTGTCGCGCGCCTTCGACGACCCGGCCGCCCTGGAGGAGGAGCGCCGCCTGTTCTACGTGGGCGTGACGCGCGCCCGCGACGCGCTCTTCGTCTCGCATGCCAGGACCCGCCGCCGCAACGGCGAGACGATGATGTCGATGCGGTCGAGCTTCCTGCGCGAGATCCCGGCCGGCCTGGTCAAGGAGCGCGCAACCATCAAGCTCCGTGGCAGCGCCCAGCCGTGGGGTCGGCCATCCGCGGCCGAGCGGAGGCCGGGGATCCCGACACCGTGGACGGCCCGGCGCCCCGGTCCCCATGCCCCGTTCCCCATGCCCGCGGAGGACGAATCCCAGGACGCCCCCCGGTTCGCGCAAGGGGAGCGCGTGCGCCACGCCCGCTTCGGCTCCGGGACGATCGTGGAGTTCGGAGGGGTGGGGAAGGAAGCCAAGGTGACGATCGACTTCGACGACGAGGCGGTGGGACGCAAGCGGCTGGTCGTCGCGTTCGCCGGCCTCCAGCGGGGGGACGAGTAGTGGCCGTCAGCGAGACGGACGTCCTCCACGTGGCCTCGCTGGCGCGGCTGGCCGTGGATCCGGCGCGGCTGCCCGCGCTGGTGCGGGAGCTGAACGGGATTCTGGAGCACATGGAGGAACTGGGCGCGGTCAGAGTCGCGGGTCAAGCGTCGAGCGTCGAGCGCCAGGCGCCGAAGGCGGGAGATCTCGCGTCTGCCAGCAGACCTGACGACGGACCGTCCATTCCGCTGGCGCATCCGATCGAGTCGTTCGCTCCTCACGTGCGCGGCGGCTTCATTCTCGTGCCACGCCTCGCCACCCACGAGGATCAGGGGACGCGGTCACCGTGAGCGCCGTCGCGGCGGTGGAGGCCGCCTTCCGTCGCGCCGACGAGGTTCGCGCCGGACCCGACGGCCTGAACGCCTTCGTGCACGTGGACCGCGAGGCGGCCGTGGCCGAGGCCGCCGAACTCGACCGGATGGTGGCCGAACGTCTCGACGTTGCCGGGCGCCCGACGCACGACGCTGGGCGCTCGCCCCTCGGCGCTCGACCCATCGCCGTCAAGGACAACATCGCCACGCTCGGCCTCCCCACGACCTGCGGATCGCGCATCCTGGCCGGCTACCGCAGTCCATACGAGGCCACCGTCGTCAGGCGCCTGAGGGAGGCCGGCGCGATCGTCATCGCCAAGACCAACATGGACGAGTTCGCGATGGGCTCGTCCACTGAGCAGAGCGCCTACGGCCCCACGCTGAACCCGGTGGATCGCACGCGCGTCCCCGGCGGCTCATCGGGCGGGTCGGCCGCCGCGGTCGCCGCCGGCATCGTCCGGATCGCCCTTGGCTCCGAGACCGGCGGGTCGGTGAGACAGCCGGCCGCATTCTGCGGCGTCGTCGGCGTCAAGCCGACCTACGGCCGGGTCAGTCGTTATGGCCTGGTCGCGTTCGCCTCGTCGCTCGACCAGGTGGGCGTCTTCGGGAAGACGGTGGACGACGCGGCGCACGGTCTCTCCGTCATTGCCGGGCACGATGAGCGGGACTCGACCAGCATCGATCTCCCGGTTCCCGATTTCCGCGCCGCCGCGCGGGAATCGCTCGAGGGCCTCGTGATCGGCCGGCCGCGCGAGTACTTCCCCGACACGCTCGACCCGCGGATCCGGGACGTTTGCGACGCGGCCGCCGAGCGCCTGCGCGGACTGGGGGCCGTGGTGCGGGACGTGTCGCTGCCGCACACGTCGCTCGCAATCCCGGTCTACTACATCGTGGCCCCCGCCGAAGCGTCGTCGAACCTGGCGCGCTTCGATGGCGTGCGGTACGGGCTGCGGCTCGCGGGGGACGGCCTCACCGGGATGTACGAGGCCACGCGCTCCGGCGGCTTCGGCGCCGAGGTCACCCGCCGCATCCTCCTCGGCACCTACGTGCTCTCGGCCGGCTACTACGACGCGTATTACCGGAAGGCGATGGCGATCCGCGCGCTCATCCGGCAGGACTTCGTGCGTGTCTTCGCCGACGGGGTCCACGTGCTGCTCACGCCCACGGCGCCGACGACGGCGTTCAGGCTGGGCGCCATCAGCGATCCGTACGAGATGTACCTGAGCGACATCTATACGGCCACGGCGAACCTGGCGGGGATCCCCGGGATCTCGGTGCCCGGGGGCACGGTGGACGGACTGCCGGTGGGCGTGCAGTTCCTGGCGACGCACTTCGATGAGTACCGCCTGTTCGCGGCAGCGTACGCGCTCGAGCGATCCCTGACGGAGCAGGGGGAGCATCCATAGTGGCCGGTCCCTGGGAGATGGTCATCGGACTGGAGGTGCACGTCCAGCTCCTGACGAAGACCAAGCTCTTCTGTCCGTGCTCCACCGCGTTCGGGGCGCCGCCTAACGCCAACACCTGCCCGGTCTGTCTGGCCCTGCCGGGCGCGCTGCCCGTGCTCAACCGGGGCGCGGTTCGCCTGGCCGCGCGGGCCGCGTACGCCCTGGGCTGCACCGTCCATGAGGAGTCCGTCTTTGCCCGCAAGAACTACTTCTATCCCGACCTGCCCAAGGGATACCAGATCTCCCAGTTCGACCGGCCGCTGGCGACGGGTGGATTCCTCGCGCTCGAGGACGGTCCAGGGGCGCGCGGGGTCCGGATCCATCGCGTGCACATGGAGGAGGACGCCGGGAAGTCCATCCACGATCGGTATCCCGGCCACAGCGCCATCGACCTGAACCGGAGCGGGACGCCGCTGATCGAGATCGTCAGCGAGCCCGACCTGCGTTCGGCGGCCGACGCGGGCGTGTATCTTCGGCGGCTCAAGCAGATCCTCGAGTACACCGAGGTGAGCGACGCCAACATGGAGGAGGGGAGCCTGCGGGTGGATGCCAACGTCAGCGTGCGCGCCGCCGGCGCGGATGCGCTGGGTACGAAGACCGAGATCAAGAACATGAACTCGTTCTCGGGGGTGGAACGCGCCCTCGAGGTGGAGTTCGCGCGCCAGGTGGCGCTCGTGGAGCGGGGGGAGCGCGTGGTGCAGCAGACCATGCTCTGGGACGCCGGGTCGGGGACCGTTCGGCCGGCGCGGAGCAAGGAGGAGAGCCACGATTACCGGTACTTCCCGGAGCCCGACCTCCCGCCGCTGCGCCTGACGAGTGCGGTGCTGGCCGAGTGGCGTGAGGCCGTTGGCGCCCAACGCGCCGAGCCGTTTCAGCAGCGTGAGCGCGCGCTCGAGCGAAGCGGCCTGCGGAGCCTCGAACCACGCAAATTCCGCGAGGTCGCGCTCGCCCCAGGCAAGCAGCTCGAGCGCGGCGCCGGCGAGATCGACGCGGCGAATCTCGGGATCGTCCTCAGGCGCGAGCGAACGTTGTTCGCCCTCGTTCCACAGCCGCAGGCACACCCCCGGTGCGGTGCGGCCCGCGCGGCCGGCACGCTGGTCCGCGGAAGCGCGAGAGATGCGCTCGAGCACGAGGCGGTCGAGGCCGACGGACGGATCGAAGCGCATGACGCGTGCGAGGCCTGAATCGACAACCGCGGTGACGCCATCGATCGTGACGGAGGTCTGCGCGACGTTTGTGGCGAGCACGATCTTGCGTGAGGAGCGGCGCTGGAGCACCGCGTCCTGCTGCTCGGGCGGAAGGTCGCCGTAGAGTTCGTGAATCTCGGCGCCGCGGCGCGACGCGATCTCGCGCAGCTCGTCTCTCGTGCGCCGGATCTCGCCCACGCCCGGAAAGAACGCGAGCACGTCGCCGCGCGTCAGCTCCAGCGCGCGCGCGATCGCGCCGGTCATCTGGCGTTGCAGCGGGACACGCTCGTCGAAGCCCAGATAGCTCGTTTCCACCGGGAAAAGCCGGCCTTCGCTCTCCACGAGCGGCGCGTCGCCCAGGAAGCGCACGAGCGCTTCGGGCACGAGCGTCGCCGACATCGCGACGATGCGCAGGTCAGGCCGTGCCTCGCGCTGCAGCTTGCGCACCATCGCGAGCGAGAGGTCGGTGTCGAGGCTGCGCTCGTGGATCTCGTCGAACAGCACGCAAGTGACGCCCTCGAGAAACGGATCCTCCTGCAGGCGCCGCACGAGGATGCCTTCGGTGACGACGAGGATGCGCGTCGCGCGCGAGGCCTTGCGATCGAAGCGCACGTTCCAGCCGACTTCGCCGCCGACATCGCAGCCGCGCTCGAACGCGATGCGGCGCGCGGCGGCGCGGGCGGCGAGG
>JABWBJ010000140.1 GCA_013360595.1 Gemmatimonadaceae bacterium
CGAGAGCCGATGCGGTTCTCGGTCCCAGCGCGAATTCGGGCGAGATTGGCCCGATGGCGAATGGTGATGAAAATGGCAAGCAACACACCTAATGACACGAGCGGCCAATGCTGAACCAGGGGCCAATCCGCCACGAGGCAGGCGGCGGCGAAAATCATCGGGAGCGAACACGCCGCCATGACCGACGCAAGTGAGACGTAACGGCTGATCCGTGCGGTGACGGCAAACACCATCAGCACAGCAAGGCCCGGTAGGGTCAGAAAGGGGTAGATTCCCATGATCGCGCCGAGCGATGCGGCCACGCCTTTGCCACCACGAAAGCCGAGATAAAACGGTGCGATGTTCCCCAGCACGCACGCGAACCCTGCGCCGAGCCAGACCAGGTCGCGCTGCGTCACTCCTTCGATCCCCGTGCGATCCATTATCAGCCGTGCAGCGATCGTGGCCGCCGCGCCCTTGCCGGCGTCGAGCAGGAACGTGAGCACGGCGTCGCGGGGGCCGTACACGCGGGCCATGTTGCGCGCCCCGGCGTTGCCGCTGCCGGCCTGACGAATGTCCACGCCGCGCCGCCAGCGCGTGACGTAGTAGGCGGCGACGAAGCAGCCCAGGAGATAGGAGCCGGCGAGGACGGGAAGGAGCATGACCGCAGCCATCAGACCATGGAGATCATGAGCAGCCGGCAGCAGCAGGCGGCAGCGGCCGGTCCAAAGTCTCGCCGGTTGAACCGGCGGCCGCAACGCCCGGTCCTGCGGAGTTTGCGCGCGACGATCACGCGGGTTCACTATTCGCCACTTCCGATTTCCGCCGTCGCGGAGGCCGACATGTCACGCATCACCCGATCCATCCGTTTCCTGCGCCGCCTGATCATCGCGGCCGCCCCGGTCGCGCTCGCGATCGCTCCCGGATTGCTGCCGGCGCAGCAGGGGCGCGGCGGAGGGGCCACGGCGATCCGCACGATCGAGGAGCGCACCGCCGCCATGCGCAAGCTCGATGGATTTTTCCCGCTCTACTGGGACTCGGCCGCGGGGCAGCTCTTCATGGAGATACCGCGGTTCAACACCGAGGTGCTGCACGTGGCGGGCCTGGGCGCGGGGCTCGGGTCGAACGACATCGGCCTCGATCGCGGCGGTCTGATGGGCTCGCGGATCGTGACGTTCGAGCGGACCGGGCCGCGCGTGATGATGGTGCAGCCGAACTACGACTTCCGGTCGTCGAGCGCCAATCCGGCCGAAGTCCGCGCGGTCCGTGACGCGTTCGCGCGCTCGGTGCTGTGGGGGTTCACGGTGGCCGCCGAGAGCGACGGGGGCCGCCGCGTGCTGGTCGACGTGACCGACTTTCTCATTCGCGACGCGACGAACATCGCGCCGCGCCTGACGCCGGGGTCGTACCGGCTCGACAACACGCGCAGCTCGATCTACCTGCCGATGACGATGAACTTCCCGAAGAACACCGAAATGGAGGTCGAGCTGACCTTCATCTCGCAGCCCGGGGCGGCGGGCGGGGGCGGACGCGGCGGCGCCGGCGGGTTCTTCGAGGGTGTTGGCAGCGTAGCGGCCACGGCCGAAGCGGCGAGTCTCCGGGTGCACCATTCCTTCGTGGAACTCCCCGACAGCAACTACACCCCGCGCGCCTACGATCCTCGCTCGGGGTTCTTCAGCGAGACGTGGCGGGACTACTCGGCGCCCCTCGAGCAGCCGCAGCTGCAGCGCTTCATCGCCCGGCACCGGCTGGAGAAGGTGAACCCGCGCGCGCCGGTCAGCGACGCCGTGAAGCCGATCGTGTTCTACCTGGATCCGGGGACGCCGGAGCCGGTGCGGTCGGCGCTGCTGGACGGCGCTCGCTGGTGGAACCAGGCGTTCGAGGCCGCCGGCTACCGGAACGCCTTCCGGGTGGAACTGCTGCCCGAAGGCGTCAGCTCGATGGACATCCGCTACAACGTGATCAACTGGGTGCACCGGTCCACGCGCGGCTGGAGCAGCGGCGCGTCGGTCATCGACCCGCGGACCGGCGAGATCATCAAGGGCGTCGTCACGTTAGGCTCGCTGCGCGTGCGCCAGGACTGGATGATCGCCGAGGGGCTGCTGCAGCCGTACCGGAACGGCGACGAGGCGACGCCCGAGATCCGGGCCTGGGCGCTGCAGCGCATGCGGCAACTGGCGGCGCATGAAGTGGGACACACGCTCGGCCTGGGGCACAACTACTACGACAGCGACGCGGGCCGGATCAGCGTCATGGACTACCCGCACCCGCTCGTCACCCTCAGGCCGGACGGGTCCATCGACCATTCGCAGGCGTACGCCGACGGCATCGGCGAGTGGGACAAGGTCGCGATCGCCTACGGCTACCAGGACTTCCCGGACGGCACCAACGAATCGCAGGCGCTCGGACGGATCCTCGACCAGGCCTGGGCCCGCGACCTGCGGTACATGACCAACCAGGACCTGGGGGCTCATGCGCGCGTGAACCAGTGGTCGAATGGCACGAACGCCGGGGCGGAGCTCACCCGCATGCTCGACGTGCGGCGGGCGGCGCTGTCGCGCTTCGGCGAGAACGCGATCCGGCGCGGCATGCCGATGGCGCAGATCGAGGAGGTGCTCGTCCCGCTCTACCTGCACCACCGATACCAGGTCGAGGCGGCCACGAACGTGGTGGGCGGCATGCACTACGTGTACGCGATCCGCGGAGACAACCGGGAACCGGTGCGCATGGCATCGGCCGCCGAGCAGCGTCAGGCGCTGTCGGCGCTGATGGCCTCGATTGCACCGGCGACGCTGGCGCTTCCGGCGGACCTGCTCCGGAAGATCCCGCCGCGGCCGGCGGGGTTCGGGCGCACGCGCGAGCTCTTCCCCCGCTACACGGGGTTGATGTTCGACGCCGTGTCGCCGGCGGTGACGGCGGCCGACCACGTGGTCGGACTCCTGCTGGCGCCGGACCGGGCCGCACGCCTCGTCGAGCAGAAGGCCCTCGACCCCACGCTCCCCGGGCTCGAGGAGGTCATCGACGCGCTCTTCGCCGCCAGCTTCGGCGCCGTGACCCGGTCGCCGTACGAGGAGGAGATCCGTCGCGCCGTCGAGCGCGTAGTGGTGGATGAGCTCATGGACCTGGCGGCCACGGCGCCGATGGCGCAGGTGCGCGCGGTCGCGAACCAGAAGCTGCTGCGGCGCCAGACGGAGCTGCAACAGGTGGCCGCGGCGGGACCGACCACCGCCGCCAGCGAATCCGACGTGGCCCGGGCGACGCTGCTCGTCGCCGATATCACGCGCTTCATGACCCGTCCCGCGAACCCCGTGGCCACGCGCTTCGCGGCCCCGACCGCACCGCCGGGGGCGCCGATCGGCGAGCCGGCAATGGAGTGGCTGAAGTGGCTGGAGCCGGACTGCTGGTGGATGGACTGGCGACGCGAATAGGGAACAGGGAATCGGGAATGGGGGATGCCGACGTCGGGATCGTGTCCGGTGCTGATCTGACTCGTCGGCCGCCCTCTCCCCGCTGCCCGACTTGACGTGACGCAGCTCGCCTTCTCGGGTGTCGGCGTCAGCTTTGGCGCGGTCACGGTCTTCAGTGACGTCACGTTCACGGTCGGAGCCGGGGAGCGATGGGGTGTCATCGGGCGGAACGGGACGGGGAAGACGACGCTCTTCCGGTTGCTGACGGGCGACCTGGCGCCCTCCCGTGGTTCCATCACCCGCCAGGCCGGGCTCCGCGTCTCGCTCCTGGAGCAACACCGCGACTACGGGACGGCCGCCACCGTCTGGGAGGCGGCGGCGGGCGAACTCGGTGAGCTGCTCGCGCTGGAGCAGTCGCTGATCGAGCAGGCGGCGGCGCTGGGCGCGGATCCGTCGCCCGCGGCCCTCGAGCGGTACGGCCGCGACCTGGAGCGCTTCGAGCGGGAGGGAGGGTATGCCGTCACCTCGCGGATCGACGCCGTGCTCCACGGACTGGGCTTCGACCCGCAGGCCGCGCGCATCACGCCGGTCGGCGCGTTGAGCGGGGGTGAGCGCGGCCGGCTCGGTCTCGTCAGGCAGCTGGTGAGCACCGCCGACGTCCTGCTCCTCGACGAGCCGACGAACCACCTGGACCTCGACACCACCCGCTGGCTGGAGGAGCACCTCCGCGACATCGATCGCACCGTGCTGCTGGTGAGCCACGACCGGGCCTTTCTGGCGTCGACCGTGGACCACGTGCTCCACTTCGAGGGAGGGACCGCCACGCCGTACGACGGTTCGTACGCGCACTTCGTCGCCCAGCGCGCCGAGCGCCGGCTCACGCAGCAACGCGCCTTCGACCAGCAGCAGCGGAAGATCGCGGCCGAGTCCGACTACATCGCCCGCAACATCGCCGGCCAGAACAGCCGCCAGGCGAAGGGGCGGCGGAAGCGACTGGAACGGCTGCCGCGACTGAGTCCGCCCATCCAGGACGAGGACGCGCTCGCGCTTCGCTTCGACTCCGGCCAACGGGGGGGCGACGTCGTGGTGAGCGCGAAGGACGTCAGGGTCGCCATCGGCGAGCGCCGCCTGATCGACGGCTTCACCGGCGTCCTGCGGCGTGGCGACATCCTGGGTCTCGTGGGACCGAACGGCGCCGGCAAGACAACGCTCCTCAAGGCGCTCTTTGGCCATCATCCGGTGGCGGGTGGTGAACTCCGGCTCGGCGCCTCCATCGACGCCGGCTGGTATCGGCAGGACCTGTCGCAGGTCCCGCTCGACCGGGCGATCTACGACGCCATCGCCGACCTCAGGCCACAGTGGGAGCGGCGTCTCGTCCAGGGACACCTCGGACGCTTCGGCTTCTCCGGCGATGACGTGCAGCGCCGCGCGGGCGTGCTCTCGGGCGGCGAGCGGGCGCGTGTGGCGCTGGCGATGTTGATGCTGTCGCGGCACAACCTGCTGGTGCTCGACGAGCCGACCAACCACCTGGACGTGGAGTCGATCGAGGTGCTCGAGGACGCGCTGGAGCGCTATGCCGGCACGGTCATCCTGGTGAGCCACGACCGGGAGCTGCTTCGCGCCCTCACGACGCGCGTCTGGATCCTCCATGACGGCCGCGTCACCGACTACGAAGGCGGGTTCGCCGACTGGGAGGTGGCGAGCGCCGAGCGGGCCCATGCGGCCGCCGTGCGCGCGGTCGAGGAGGAGGCCTTGCGCCGCGTGCACGAGCGACAGAAGGTCAACCGGCCGGCGAAGGTCACGGGAGCCGACCGGCGCCGGGAGGCGCGGGCGGCGGAGCGGGCTCTGGAGGAGGCAGAGTCGCGTGTGACCAGTCTCGAGGCGCGTGTGGCTGAGGTGACGAAGGCCCTGGAGGACCCTGACCTGTATACGAGCCCGGAGGGGCTGTCCCGCTCGCAGCGGCTCGGTTCGGAGCTGGACGGACTGAAGAGGGAGCTCGACGCGGCCCTCGTGGCCTGGGCCGACGCGAGCGCCAGTGTCGAGCGGTTGTCATCGGCGGGCCGCTGAGGATCGCCGCCGAAACCCCCTCAACTCGCAACTCCCAACTCCCAACTCGCCCGTGTTCCCCATCACCCCCGCTCTCGACACCGATGTCCCGATCCTGTCGGCGATGAACAACCAGTTCTCGCCGCAGGGGCTCACGCTGCCGCGCTCGGAGGCGTGGGTGGCGAATCACATCGACGACTACCGCGTCGCGCGCGACGAGCACGGCCATCCGCTCGGGTGCGTGTGCCTCGACGACTACTCGCCCTCGCTGGTCGAGCTGGTGTCGCTGGCCGTGGACCCCGCGCACCAGGGGAAGGGGCTCGGATCAGCCCTCATCGCGGCCGCGGTGGACCTGGCGCGGCGCCGCGGGTACCCGGAGCTGTTCGCGGTCTCGTTTTCCGACAGCCTGTTCCAGCACTGCGGCTTCCGGTTCGGCGACATCAACCGGTACCCGGAGAAACGGGCTCGTTATGCCAGGGTGTCCGAGGACGAATGGACCGTCGGCCAGAAGCACTGCTTCGTGATGGACCTGCGGCCCGCCGTCAGTTCGCCCGTGGCTGGTGGGGGATGACCCGGACGCGGACCGCGGAGGGCATCTCGACCTCCGTCTGCTCGCGCCGCTCCTTGAGATACTGGTCGAGGAAGCGCAGGGTCAGCGCGGAAACGGCCGCGTGCACGCGGCGGGGCGCGTCCTCCGACGTGATGCCGAGGAGTCCGACGATCGGTGAACCCACCAGGGCGACGTCGGCCAACGCGGGGGCCGTCGTGCCCTCCAGCCGGACCTCGGTGCCACCGTAGCGCAGCGCGCTGCCGAGCAGGTCTCCGGGGTCGCCGACCGTGAAGACGAGGAACGGGCGACGGAGGCCGCGTGCCGCCGATACGCCGATCGTGTCCGGGACCAGCGCGACGCCGGCCGTGACGCGCTCGTCCAGGACCGCCAGTTCGGCGGCCGCGGTAGCGCCCAGTCCGGTGCCGATCACGGCGACGCGATCGAGACGGATGTGCGTGGCCAGCGAATCCAGCAACAGCGCGTCGCCATTGCGCGCGCCCTGGCAAACGACCCCGAAATCATCGTCGCCGACGAACCGACCGGCAGCCTGGATTCTGTCACCGCCGAC
>JABWBJ010000141.1 GCA_013360595.1 Gemmatimonadaceae bacterium
CACGCGCGCCACGCTGGAGCTGACGTTCCGCCCCGACCGGCTGCGGGCCCGCTACCCCTCCTTCGCCGCATACGTCGCCAGGTACGTCGTGCCGACCGTGTTCCGCGCGCGGCTGGCCGACCGCGCCGGGAACGTCTTCGTCGATGCCGCCGGGCGCGATGGACGACTCACCGTGACTCTCCGCTCGCGCGATCACCGCCTGGTGGCGATCGACGGCGCCCCCGCGCCGATGCCGGACTCGCTCCGGCTGCTGGCCGATGTCTCGATGAAGACCGGCCCCTTCCGCGTCGGTTTCACGGACCTCGAGGGCGACTTCACCATCGAGCGCACCGCGCACTACCGGGCCTGGGTGATGCGCTTCCGCAGGGAACCGGCCTGGCACTTCCCACTGGCGGTGGACAAGCTGATCCGGAACCCGCTGCGCCGACCCTTCCAGGGACGCGGCGCCGAGTTCCTGTTAGGCGTGCGCGACGACCTCGGCGGCCAGACGATGAGCATCCGCCACGCCCGCCTGGCCGTGAACGAAAGCGCGATCATGCGCTGGCTCGGCCGCCTGGGCGCCACCGCGTTCGGCGAGTTCTCCGGCCGGACGGAACTCGAGGAGAACCTGTTTCTCTACGAGATGTTCGAGGCGCTGCGGAGGGATGTGCGGCGGGATGAGGGAATGGGGAATCGGTAATGGGCGATCGCGCCCCCGCCCCAGCGTGCCCCGCTTCCCCTTCACGCCGGTTCCCCACTCCCGAAGCAAAAAGCGCCACCATCGTCTGGCAGCGCCTGTCTCGAATCGGGCCCGGGTTTGCCGTGCACACCGCCATTGGAACTCTACGTCCTACCGGACGGCGGCCGGCGTTACCCAGGAATGTATGGAGCTGAGGGGAGTCGAACCCCTGACCTCTGCAGTGCGATTGCAGCGCTCTCCCAACTGAGCTACAGCCCCGAACAGGAGCGCGCCACCAACCCACATCGTCCGGTCGCACTCCGGCCTTAACGACACGACCCCGCTCGCGCGGGGCCGGCACGTTGCCACGAAAGCTAGCCGCACGAGACCGGAAGTCAACCGGTTCTACCGCCTTCAACACCGGGACGACGACCGGCCGGTGGTTCGGTAACATGAACCCCGGCCGGCGGTTACGGTTTCGGTGCAGATCACGTCACCCCGACGGCCCGACCCCCTGCCGCTCGGCGGCCTCGGCCGGTCCGAATGGAGACGGACGCGTCCCGGAGGGCTTCTCGCTGTCCGTATACGCCGGCCCCTCACGGCTGACCGAGACCGGCGCTTCGCGGTCCTGGAACGGAGCCGCCGCGCCATTCGCGCGCGCAGCGGCCTCGCGGCGAGCCCGACCGCGGGCCTCGCCACCGGCCCGGCCGATCGCCTCCATGTGCGATCGATCCCGGCTCACGACTTCACCTCCCTTCTTCCCGGCACGGCGCGCTTCCTCCGCCGTCCATTGATGCGCCTTCCCCTTGGCATGCGCCGCCTTGCCGCCGCGGCTGGCGAGGTCCCGCTGGCGCGCAGGATCCATCGATGCGAATCCTCGTTTGCTCTTCCCGCTCATAGGCCCCTCCCACAGGCAATGGAGTCGGGTTCATGCGACGCCCTCTGTCGTGCGGCGTCGCGCCAATCACGGATCGGGACTCACGCGAAGCGGCCCCGTCCTCATGCAAGTTGCCGCCCGGAACGCGCCGGGTCTGGAACATGGATCACACCGGGAGCGCGATCCGGTCAACGCCCCTCGTGCCGGGCGACTGCAACAGTCGCGTTACTTTTATGGGTCGCCATGCCGCTATCTCTGCGATTTCTCGGCACTTCCGCCGCTCGCCCTACGGTGGAGCGCAACGTCTCGTCCATCGCGCTCCAGCGCGAGGGCGAGTCGTTCCTGTTCGACTGTGGCGAGGGGACGCAGCGGCAGATGATGCGCTACGGGATCACCTTCAACCTCGACGGCATCTTCTTCACGCACTTCCACACCGACCACATCCTCGGCGTCGTCGGCCTCATCCGCACGATGTCGCTGCAGGGACGGACCGACGCGCTGCGACTCTGGGGGCCACCGGGCGCGGAGCGCACGCTGCGGCGCGCCGAATCGTTCGGCTCCGAGCGCATCGCCTTCGCCCTCGACATCACCGAGCTCAAGGCGGGCGACGCGGTCCGGATGAAGGAGTACGAGATCCAGGCGTTTCCGCTGGAGCATCGCGGCCCGCCGTCGATCGGCTTTGCGCTCGTGGAGTCGGAACGGCGCGGGCGGTTCAATCCCGAACTGGCCGTCCAGTTAGGCATCCCGGAGGGGCCGCTGTGGGGCCGGATCCACCGGGGCGAGACGATCACGCTCGGCGACGGCCGCGTCATCGAGCCGTCGACGCTCGTCGGGGAGACGCGGCCGGGGCGGCGCGTGGTGCTCACCGGCGACACGCGTCCCTGCGCGGCCACGATTCTGGCGGCCCAGGGCGCCGATCTCCTCGTGCACGAGGCGACGTTCGGGGACGAAGAGGCCGACCGCGCGGCGGAGACGGGCCACTCCACCGCGCGCGAAGCAGCCCAGGTCGCGAAGATGGCCGGCGTCCGCGAACTGGTGCTCACGCACGTGTCCGCTCGTTATGCGCGCGACGCCGGCGACCTGGAGAAGGAAGCGCGCGAGGTCTTCCCGGCGACGAAGGTCGCGCGGGACGGCTACGAGGTCGACGTCCCCTTCCGCGACGAGGGAGGGCCGTGACCGGCGGCTCGGCGATCGGATCGGGATCGCCGTGCCGAGTCATCGGTCACGAATCACGAAACACGCGTCACGGATGGCGGTCGCGACACCGGCATGGACCGGCGGAACAGCGCCGCCAGCTGCCGGTCGTCCACGGCGTCCAGGAGCGCCTGCGCCATGAGCCGCTCGCGCGGATCCGTCGTCATTCGCGCCGGCGCGTTGATCCACGCGTACCGGTCCCCCGACGACGACCGGCCGTCGGGATGAAGGAACAGGACCATGGCGCTGCTGTGGCTCGGCAGCTTGACGGCCACCTGCCACGTGAGGCCGTCCGGCGATCGGAATTCACGCATCGGAGTGCGGGGGGCGTGCGTTCGGCAGCGCGGTCAGCGGCTGCCGCCCGGCGTATCCGTCGGTCGTCTCGTGCCAGTATGAGATCGCGTCCTCACCGAGCTTCCAGCAGAGGCAGATCGGCCGTCCGCCACGCTCGCCGGGGAAGTCCACCAGCCCCGGCTCGAACCCCTTGAAGTCCACGCCGAGCTCGCGCAGCTCACCGAGGTACCCCTCGATCTCGGCGGCCAGCCGCCGCACATCCGCCTCCTGCTGGACGAGCGTGGAGGCCGGGGCATCGGCGCGCGCCCACGTCGCGGCCGTCTCGTAGGCCTGCACCGCCCGGACCCAGGCCCGGTGCGCGTCCACGATGTCGCGGACGATCCGCCTGACGAGCGGCAGCATGCGGTTGGCCTGCTCCACGGTGAACGTGCGCGTCGCGGCGCTCATGCGTTCCCTCCGGCGGCGTGCTTCGCTTCCTGCTCGCGCTCTTCCAGTCGGCGGCGCCGGCGCTCCACCGCGGCACGGTACCGCCGGACCTCCTCCGGCGTCTCCGGCCGGATCTCCGGTACCTCCACCGGGCGCCCGTTCGCGTCCACGGCCACGAACGTCAGATAGCACGAGTTCGTGTGGCGCCGCTTCCCCGACTGCAGATCCTCGGCCTCCACGCGCACGCCGACCTCCATCGACGTCCGCCCGACGCAGTTCACGCTGGAGTGCATGATCACCAGGTCGCCGAGGTAGATCGGCTCGCGGAAATCCACCCGGTCGATCGAGGCCGTGACGCACGTGGTACGTGCGTGGCGGATGGCCGAGACGGCCGCGCACTTGTCCATCATCGCCAGCACCACGCCTCCGAACACGTGGCCCAGGTTGTTGGCGTGCCCCGGCATCATGATCTCGGACGTTTCGTGCTGCGACTCCTTCACGGTCCGGCTCGGCCGCGCGCGGGAAGCGTCCGGCGTCACTGCGGCCTCCCCGCCACGGCCGCCACTCCGTCGAGCAACCGATCGACTTCGTCGGCGGTGGTGTAGCAGGCGCACCCGGCGCGGACCACCCCGTCGCGCGCGTACCCGAGCCGCTCCACGACGGTCGCCGCGTAGAAGTCGCCGTGCGAGACGAAGACGCCGCGCTCCGCCAGCCGAACGGCCACCGATGCCGACGGGACTCCGTCCACCACGAACGAGACCGTGGGCGTGCGTGGCGTCCCGGGCGGGGGCCCGAAGCGCCTGACGCCGCGGATGCCGCCAAGCCCGTCCCAGAGCTGCCTGACGAGCGCGTCGCCGCTCGCGTGCAGGGCCTCCATCGCCGTCACGACGCGTTCGCGCCGGCTCGCGCCCCGCCCCATCGACGCCAGAAAGTCGACCGCGGCGCCGGTCCCGACGATGCCCTCGTGATTCTGGGTGCCGGTTTCGAGCCGTTCCGGCGCCTCGTCCGGCGCCGGCGCGAGCTTCGGCACGTCGAGGGACTGGAGGAGGTCCGACCGGCCGAACAGGAACCCCGCGTGCGGGCCGTAGAACTTGTACGCCGAGCAGGCCAGGAAATCGCAGGCGGCCGCGCGGACATCGATCAGATCATGCGCGGCGTAATGCACGGCGTCGACGAAGACCAGCGCGCCGGCCGCGCGGGCCAGGCGCCCCGCGGCCGCCACATCGGTGATGGTTCCCAGCGCATTCGAGGCCGCTCCGATGGCCAGGAGCCGCGTTCGCGGCCCGATCGCGCGTTCCAGCGCCGGCCAGTCGAGGGTGCCGGTCCCGACGTCGAACGGGACGCTCCGGACCGTGACGCCACGTTCCCGCTCGAGAGCCCGCCACGGCGCGATGTTGGCGTGATGGTCGAGGTCGGTCACCACCACATCGTCGCCGGGCCCCCAGCCTCGGCCCAACGCCCTGGCCAGGTGGAACGTGATGGTCGTCATGTTGTTCCCGAAGGCGATCTCCTCCGGCGACGCATTCACGAAGTCCGCCACGGCGTCCCGCGCGCCCGCAATCGCCGCGTCGGTCTCGGCGCTCGTCGGGTAGGCCCAGTGCGTGTTGGCGTTGTGGTGGTAGAGGTAATCGACCATGGCCTCCACCACGCTGCGCGGCACCTGCGTGCCCCCGGGGCCGTCGAAATAGGCGACCGGGAATCCGCGGTGCAGCCGTTCGAGGGCCGGGAACCGGGAGCGAAGGTCGGAAGCCGTGAATCGTGACTCGACACCCGGCGCTGAGGATCCCGAGCCCCCGGCCCGTTCCCCGGTGCCGGACCCGCCCATCGCTCGCTCTCCGAGACCCGTCATGCCTTCTGCCCCACCTGGACGCCCGCCCACGCCTCCAGGACCTTCACGGTCTCCACATGATCGGCCTCTTCCCCCAGCTCGCGCCTGGCCTCGCGCAGGAGTTCCGAAGCCAGCTGCAGGAGCGGCGACGGAACCCCGTGCTCGCGCGCGAAATCCGCGGCGATGCGCACGTCCTTGTCCATGAGGGCGAGCCGGAACGTGCGCGGGAAGGCGCGCGTCATCACGCGCTCGGGGAAGAGGTTCATCGACGTATTCGACCGGCCGCTCGAGGCGTTGATCACGTCCAGCGCCGTCGCCGTCGACACGCCGGCCTTCTCCAGCGCGACCAGTCCCTCCGACAGCGACCAGATGTGAATGCCGAGCAGTGCCTGGTTCACGGCCTTCACGGCATGGCCCGCGCCGACCGGGCCGCAGTGCACGATCTTCTCGCCGAACGCCTCGAGGACGGGACGCGCGCGCTGCATCGCCGATTCATCACCGCCGCACATGATGGTGAGAATCCCCTTCACCGCCCCCGACACGCCGCCGCTCACCGGCGCATCCACGAACCCGACGCCGCGCGCCGCCAGCCGTTCGGCGATCCGGCGCGACGTGGCGGGATCCCCCGAGGTGCAATCCACCAGCGTGGCGCCGGCATCGAACGCCGCGAGCATTCCCTCCGGGCCCTCGAGCAGCTGTTCGACCTCGCGCGACGTCGGCAGGCAGGTGACGGCCAGCGTCGCACCGCGCACCGCATCGGCCGGCGAGGCCGCCGCCCGGGACCCGGTGGCCCGCGCGAACTCCACCGCCCGCTCGGCAGTACGGTTCCAGACCGACAGGGTGTACCGGGACGCGAGATGCCGGGCCATCGGCGCGCCGATGGCGCCCAGCCCGAGGAACGCGACTTTCATTCGGAGCAGTGGTCAGTGGTCCGCACGAATACTGCGGAGCGTCACGCCAAAGGGCAAAGGTGGGAAGACGACGAAGGAGACGGGAGCCGGGAATCGGACGGACCCCGGTCCCGGTTACCTGTCTCCTGTTCTCCCGCCCCTCGCTGCTAGTGGACTGCTCCCAGCGCCCAGGCCGCCGCCGCGCGCACGCCGGCATCGCGGTCGCCGAGCGCTCGCACCAGCAGGGCGGATGTCAGCGAATCCCCGGTGAAGCCGATCCCGATCGCCCCCAGACGCCGCAGCGATGCGTCGTCGGCGCCGAGGGCCGACAACAGCTCGGCGCGCGCTT